>NZ_JAHZPT010000020.1:0-32463 GCF_019929545.1 Streptococcus mitis | reverse complement strand
TGTGCCAACTAAATGAGACACATACAGTTGATTTTTTCTTTTGTGATAAGAGTGGAGTTTTTAGAGGTGCCCTAAAGTATAAGCCACAAACTCTCCTATGAAGACAAAAACAAAAGCTAACAAGGGGCTTGTGTAAATGTTTAAACTCATTTTAGAAGTTTGGAAGTCTTTAAAAATTCTTTTGTTCTTCACATCTCCGTCCTCTTTTCTTCTATTATATACTATTATTATAGCACTTTGTAGTAGCAGTTCAATAAAGAAACAAAGGTTTTTATGTTATATCTTCTAACATAAAAGTCCCTAGATTTGCATTTTTTTGTTTTTTCTGATATAATGGGAAAATATTCGGAAAAGGAGACTAAAAATGAAGAAAAAATTTCTAGCATTTTTGCTAATTTTATTCCCAATTTTCTCATTAGGTATTGCGAAAGCAGAAACGATTAAGATTGTATCTGACACAGCCTATGCACCTTTTGAGTTTAAAGATTCAGATCAAACTTATAAAGGAATTGATGTTGACATTATCAACAAAGTCGCTGAGATTAAAGGATGGAATATTCAGATGTCCTATCCTGGATTTGATGCAGCGGTCAATGCGGTTCAAGCTGGTCAAGCTGACGCAATCATGGCAGGAATGACAAAAACTACAGAACGTGAAAAAGTTTTCACCATGTCTGATACTTACTATGATACAAAAGTTGTCATTGCAACTACAAAGGCACACAAGATTAGTCAGTACGACCAATTAAAAGGTAAAACTGTTGGTGTTAAAAACGGAACAGCCGCTCAACGTTTCCTTGAAAGTATTAAGGACAAATACGGCTTTAGCATTAAAACATTTGATACTGGTGATTTGATGAACAACAGCTTGGCTGCTGGTGCTATCGATGCTATGATGGATGACAAACCTGTTATCGAGTATGCAATTAACCAAGGTCAAGACCTCCATATTGAAATGGATGGTGAAGCTGTAGGAAGTTTTGCTTTCGGTGTTAAAAAAGGAAGCAAATACGAGCACCTGGTTACTGAATTTAACCAAGCCTTGGCTGAAATGAAAAAAGATGGTAGTCTTGATAAAATCATCAAGAAATGGACTGCATCATCTTCTTCAGCAGTACCAACCACAACGACTGCAGCTGGTCTAAAAGCAACTCCTGTTAAAGCTAAATACATCATTGCCAGTGATTCTTCTTTTGCACCTTTTGTGTTCCAAAACTCAAGTAACCAATTTACTGGTATTGATATGGACTTGATTAAGGCAATCGCTAAAGATCAAGGTTTTGAAATTGAAATCACCAACCCTGGTTTCGATGCCGCTATCAGTGCTGTTCAAGCTGGACAAGCTGATGGTATCATTGCTGGTATGTCTGTCACAGATGCTCGTAAGGCAACTTTTGACTTCTCAGAATCATACTACACTGCTAATACAATCCTTGGTGTCAAAGAATCAAGCACCATTGCTTCTTATGAAGATTTAAAAGGAAAGACAGTTGGTGTTAAAAACGGAACTGCCTCTCAAACCTTCCTAACAGAAAATCAAAGCAAATACGGTTACAAAATCAAAACCTTCGCTGATGGTTCTTCAATGTATGACAGTTTAAATACTGGGGCAATCGATGCGGTTATGGATGATGAGCCTGTCCTCAAATATTCTATCAGCCAAGGTCAAAAATTGAAAACCCCAATCGCTGGAACTCCAATCGGTGAAACAGCCTTTGCCGTTAAAAAAGGAGCAAATCCAGAATTGATTGAAATGTTCAACAACGGACTTGCAAACCTTAAAACAAACGGAGAATTCCAAAAGATTCTTGATAAATACCTAGCTAGCGAATCTTCATCTGCTTCAACAAGCACTGTTGATGAGACAACTATCTGGGGCTTGCTTCAAAATAACTACAAACAACTCCTTAGCGGGCTTGGTATCACTCTTGCTCTAGCTCTTATCTCATTTGCTATTGCCATTGTTATCGGGATTATCTTCGGTATGTTTAGCGTTAGCCCATACAAATCTCTTCGTGTGATCTCTGAGATTTTCGTTGACGTTATCCGTGGTATTCCATTGATGATTCTTGCAGCCTTCATCTTCTGGGGAATTCCAAACTTCATCGAGTCTATCACAGGCCAACAAAGTCCAATTAACGATTTCGTAGCTGGTACTATTGCCCTATCGCTCAATGCAGCGGCTTATATCGCTGAAATCGTTCGTGGTGGTATTCAAGCCGTCCCAGTTGGTCAAATGGAAGCCAGCCGAAGCTTGGGTATCTCTTATGGCAAAACCATGCGTAAGATTATCCTGCCACAAGCAACTAAATTGATGTTGCCAAACTTTGTTAACCAATTCGTTATCGCTCTTAAAGATACAACCATCGTATCTGCTATCGGTTTGGTTGAACTCTTCCAAACTGGTAAGATTATAATTGCCCGTAACTACCAAAGTTTCAAGATGTATGCAATCCTTGCTATCTTCTATCTTGTAATTATCACACTTTTGACTAGACTAGCGAAACGCTTAGAAAAGAGGATTCGTTAATGGCAAAATTAAAAATTGATGTAAATGATTTACACAAGCACTATGGAAAAAATGAAGTCCTAAAAGGAATTACGACTAAGTTCTATGAAGGAGATGTTGTTTGTATCATCGGTCCTTCAGGTTCTGGTAAATCAACCTTCCTTCGTAGCCTTAATCTTCTAGAAGAAGTTACGAGTGGTCACATCACTGTGAACGGCTATGACTTAACTGAAAAAACAACCAACGTTGACCACGTCCGTGAAAATATCGGAATGGTGTTCCAACACTTCAACCTCTTCCCACATATGTCTGTTTTGGAGAACATCACCTTTGCTCCTATTGAGCACAAGTTGATGACTAAGGAAGAAGCTGAGAAATTGGGAATGGAGTTGCTTGAGAAGGTTGGGCTAGCAGATAAAGCTAATGCAAACCCAGATAGCCTATCAGGTGGTCAAAAACAACGTGTAGCCATCGCTCGTGGACTAGCAATGAATCCAGACATCATGCTCTTTGATGAACCAACTTCTGCACTTGACCCTGAGATGGTCGGAGACGTACTAAACGTTATGAAGGAATTGGCTGAGCAAGGTATGACCATGATTATCGTAACCCATGAGATGGGATTTGCCCGTCAAGTTGCCAACCGCGTTATCTTTACTGCTGATGGCGAATTCCTTGAAGACGGAACACCTGATCAAATCTTTGATAACCCGCAACACCCACGTCTGAAAGAGTTCTTGGACAAGGTCTTAAACGTTTAAACGCAAACTGTAAGGATTTCCTTGCAGTTTTTTTCTTTCTCGTATTGGATTTTTTGATTTTTCGGAAAATTATGTTAGAATTAAGTTTATGAAATGAGGTTTCCTCATACCTAGCAAGACTAGGAATAAAAATAGAAATTAGGTAGCTAGATGTCATCTAAGGTTATTGTTACAATTTTCGGTGCGAGTGGAGACCTGGCTAAACGCAAGCTCTACCCTTCCCTTTTTAGACTATATAAATCCGGCAATCTTTCCGAGCACTTTGCAGTCATTGGAACTGCTCGTCGTCCTTGGAGCAAGGAATATTTTGAATCTGTTGTAGTCGAATCCATCCTTGATTTGGCAGATAGTACCGAACAAGCTCAGGAGTTCGCTAGTCACTTCTACTATCAGAGTCATGATGTCAATGATACAGAACACTACATTGCTTTGCGTCAATTGCAGGCTGAATTAAATGACAAGTACCAAGCTGGACACAACAAGCTCTTCTTCTTATCAATGGCTCCTCAATTCTTTGGAACTATTGCTAAACACCTTAAGTCTGAAAACATTGTAGACGGTAAAGGTTTTGAACGTTTAATCGTTGAAAAACCATTTGGAACAGACTATGCAACTGCAAGTAAGTTGAATGACGAACTCCTAGCAACATTTGACGAAGAACAAATTTTCCGTATTGACCATTATCTTGGTAAGGAAATGATCCAAAGTATCTTTGCAGTTCGTTTTGCAAACCTGATTTTTGAAAATGTTTGGAACAAGGATTTTATCGATAATGTTCAAATTACCTTTGCAGAGCGCTTGGGTGTAGAAGAGCGTGGTGGCTACTATGACCAATCTGGTGCCCTCCGTGACATGGTACAAAACCATACTTTGCAACTGCTTTCTCTGCTTGCCATGGACAAGCCAGCCAGCTTCACAAAAGACGAGATTCGTGCTGAAAAGATTAAGGTCTTTAAAAACCTCTATCATCCAACAGATGAAGAGCTTAAAGAATACTTTATCCGTGGTCAATACCGTTCTGGTAAGATTGATGGCATGAAATACATCTCTTATCGTAGCGAGCCAAATGTTAATCCAGAATCAACAACTGAAACCTTTGCATCTGGTGCCTTCTTTGTAGACAGCGATCGCTTCCGTGGTGTTCCTTTCTTCTTCCGTACTGGTAAACGTCTGACTGAAAAAGGAACTCATGTCAACATCGTCTTTAAACAAATGGACTCTATCTTTGGAGAACCACTTGCTCCAAATATTTTGACCATCTATATCCAACCAACAGAAGGTTTCTCTCTCAGTCTAAATGGAAAGCAAGTAGGAGAAGAATTTAACTTAGCTCCGAACTCACTTGATTACCGTACAGATGCGACCGCAACTGGTGCTTCTCCAGAACCATACGAGAAATTGATTTATGATGTCTTAAATAACAACTCAACTAACTTTAGCCACTGGGATGAAGTTGGTGCGTCATGGAAGTTGATTGACCGTATCGAAGAGCTCTGGGCTGAAAATGGTGCCCCACTTCATGACTATAAAGCTGGAAGCATGGGACCTCAAGCAAGCTTTGACTTACTTGAAAAATTCGATGCCAAATGGACTTGGCAACCAGATATCGCCTATCGTCAAGATGGTAGACTAGAATAAAAAATTTCCTGCAAGATTGTCTTGCAGGATTTTTACTTCTGATTAGATTAAGCCTTCCAAGAGACCCTTCATAAAGTTTTCTGAGTTAAACTCTCCAATATCATCGATTTTTTCACCAAAACCAATCAATTTTACAGGAATATTGAGTTCTTCTCGGATGGCTAGAACCACACCACCTCTAGCAGTTCCATCAATCTTAGTCAAGACAATTCCTGTTAAAGGAGTGATTTTTGAAAATTCTTTGGCCTGTACAAGAGCGTTTTGACCTGTTGATGCATCAAGGGCTAAGAAAGTTTCATGGGGTGCTTCTGGCACAACACGTTTGATGATGCGACCAATCTTCTCCAACTCAGCCATGAGGTTGTCCTTGTTTTGCAGACGACCAGCAGTATCAATCATGAGAATATCGATACCTTCAGCTACAGCACGTTCCATGCCATCAAAGACCACACTGGCTGGGTCAGCTTTTTCAGATCCAGTCACAACTGGAACGTCCACACGACGGCCCCATTCAGCAAGCTGGGCTACCGCCCCTGCACGGAATGTATCTGCCGCAACCAACATAACCTTCTTTCCTGCATGTTTATAGCGATGGGCCAATTTTCCGATAGAAGTTGTTTTCCCAACACCATTAACACCAACAAAGAGCATGACTGTCAAGCCATCTTGGAAGTGGATTCTTTCATCGTAGTTGCCACCTTTTTCATAAAGTTCAACCAATTTCTCAATGATGACACGGCGAAGTGCCTCAGGTTTCTTGGCGTTTTCAAGCTTGGCTTCGTAGCGTAGCTCCTCCGTTAAGTTAGAAGCGACTTGGACACCAACGTCACTCATAATCAGCAGTTCTTCCAATTCCTCGAAAAATTCTTCGTCAACAGAGCGGAAATTAGCAAAGAAGGCGTTCAAGCGAGCTCCGAAGCCTGTACGAGTTTTCTTAAGACTACGGTCATATTTTTCCTGAACAGTTTCTTCTGCTTGAGACGTTTCTGCTTCAAGATCTTCAATGCTATTTTCTTCTTCAGCTTCTATGAACTCAGGATTTTCTTCCTCTGAGACTTCTTCTGAGTTTGGTAATTCTTCTATTTCTTCTTGAAAAACCTCTACAGCTGGCTCTGAATTCAGACTTTCTTCAAATGTGTCTTGATTATCCTCTTCTTCTAGCAAAGATTCTTCAGCAACTTCTGCTACTTCTTGAGAAACTTCCTCAGCTTCTGTATCTTCAGACAAATCAAGATTTTCCAGAGCTTCTTTTACAACTTCTTCGATTTTAGGTTCTTCTTTTTTTCCGAATAGGCGGTCAAATAATCCCATATCTTAGTTCTCCTTTAGCACATATTCTTCGATAGCCCAGGCGACAGCCTCTTCATCATTGGTCATAGGAGTTACCACATTTGCGACTGCCTTGACTTCAGGAACAGCATTTTGCATGGCAACACCGAGCCCTGCCCATTCAATCATAGAGAGGTCATTAGCCTCGTCACCACAGGCCATAACTTGGCTTTGGTCAATTTCAAGATGACTGATTAGTTTTGCCAAGCCTGTTGCTTTATGAACATTCTTTGGTGACCACTCTAGCAACATTTCACGTGATTTAAAGATTTCATATTGGTCAAACAATTCTGGAGAAATCTTCTGAATGGTTGCATCCAAGGGTTCTTGAGCAAAGGCAGTCACGCATTTATTGTAAGTCATTTGACTAGATAGATCTTCAAAGTCCACTGGAACAAAGGTCAAAGCTGGATTGAATTTGGCATAAAGACTTTCTTGGTCCGATTGGATTTGATAAACAGTTCCTTCTGAGATGGCATCAAGAGGCAGTGATAATTTCTCTGTTTCCTCATACAAGCGTGCCACATCATCATATGAAAAGACTGTCTTATCAAGGATTTCACCCGTATTTTTCTGAACCAAACCACCATTAAAAGTAATAGTATACTCATCTTTTTGGCCGTCAGTCCCTAGCTCATGGAGAAAGAAATCCATAGCTTTTAAGGGACGACCAGTTGTCAATACGACCTTAATACCACGATCACGCGCAGCTTTCAAGGTTGCCTTGGTGCGATCCGTCAGCCTTTTATCAGTAGTCAGCAAGGTCCCGTCCAAGTCCAATGCAATCAATTTTATATCTGCCATTATAAGCCCTCCATATAAGCTATAACCGACTGGTCCTTATGGTGACCAATCACTGTCTCTGCTAATTCTAAAATTTCAGGTCGTGCATTTTCAGGAGCTACAGGATGTCCCACAACCTGTATCATATGCAAGTCATTTAGATTGTCTCCAAAAGCCATAACCTGATCCATTGTGATACCAAGTTTTTTAGCTAATTCAACAATGGCCACACCCTTATCGACATAGTCCAGAACAATATCAATGGATTCAAAGCCAGTTGTCATGGCCTTAACACCAGGAACATGTTCGTTTACCCAAGCTTCACCAGCTTCCAGCGTTTCTTCTGTGAAGTTGGTTGTAAATTTGAAAATGTCATCTTTAATATCTTCCAGACTCGCTACTTTTTGGATATTTTCATTATAGTGCTGACTCACTTTTAAATAGGTCTCATCAACCGTATCTAGAACATAAGCTCCCTTTTTTCCTGTCAAGAGCAGTTTATTGATATCTACATAAGGTGAAGTTTTCAGCCTTTCAAAAGTTGATAGATAAAACTCACGAGACATGGTCGCTTCATACAAGTCCTGACCTTGATATTCGACCAAACTGCCATTTTCTGCGATAAAAATAATGTCATCACGAACATCAGCAAATAATTTTTCTAGAGATAAAAATCCGCGCCCCGAAGCCACCGCAAAGTAAATCCCTTTTTCCTTGTAGGAAACCAAGAGAGACTTGAGGCGGTCCATATCAAAGCGTCCATTCTCATCTAGGAAGGTTCCGTCCATATCCGTTGCTACTAGTTTAATTGTCATCCTTCAATACTTTCTAAATCTTTTAACTTCACCGAAACAATTTTTGAGACACCTGACTCTTGCATGGTCACTCCATAGATAGAATCGGCTGCCGCCATGGTTCCCTTACGGTGGGTTACGACGATAAACTGGCTGTCCTTATCAAATCGATTGAGGTAATCCCCGAAACGTTTAACATTGGCTTCATCCAGCGCAGCTTCCACCTCATCCAAGATGACAAAAGGAATGGTCTTGACACGAATAATGGAGAAAAGCAAAGCTAGAGCTGACAGAGCTTTTTCACCACCACTCATGAGGTTAAGCGACTGGATTTTCTTACCTGGAGGTTGAACAGAAATCTCCACACCAGCTGTTAAAAGGTCGCCCTCAGTCAATATCAAGTCCGCCTGACCTCCACCAAACATCTGCTTGAATGTCACTTTAAAGGACTCACAAATAGCTTCAAAGGTGGATTTAAATCGTTCCTTGACCTCATCATTCATCTCTGTGATGGTTTCAAGAAGCAGACTTTTCGCTGATAAAATATCATCTCGCTGGCTATTCAAGAAATCCAGACGGCTGTGAACTTCTTCGTACTGGTCAATAGCATCCAAATTGACAGGACCCAGTGAGCGAATAGCCTTCTCTAAGTCCTGCACCTCTTGCTCTGCCAGATTGAGATTTTCCAACTCATGCGCATTTTCTAAAGCTTCAGTATAGCTAATCTGATATTGGTCTGTTAATTGACTTTGTAGATGGCGCAAGCGCTCGCTGACCTTTTCTTTCTTGGCTTCAGCACGTGTTTGCTTGCGAATCCACTCTTCATTCTGCTGGCGAGCCTGATCCAAATGACTAGCAATATCATCCAGTTGCCCTTCAATATCATCCAACTCAAACTGCTTGCGAATCAAACCTTGTTGGAGGTTTGTTTTCTGCATTTTGGCTTCTTCGGCCTGTTGACTGAGCAAATCCGTATCAACTTTCTCAAGATTGTCAACCTTTTCTTGAAGAAGGCGCTGGATTTCCTCTTGCTCGATATCCAAATTGTCCAATTCCTTGCCTAAACGCTCAATATCAACCACTTCATAACGTTTTTGCCCTTGCAGTTCTGTCTTAAGCAAACGAGCTTGCGCTACCTCTTCCTGCAAGTTCTGATAGCGTTCTTGGATGGCATTTTTGTTAGACTTAATCTCTTCAATCTCAGCTTCCAGATTTTGCTTGTCACTGGCGATTGTAGTAAGGCGCTCTTGGCATTTTTCCTTATCCGCTTGCCAATCTCCCTCAGAAAGACGATTTAATTCCTCTTCTTGGAGTTTCCAAAGAGTTTCCAGTTCATCAACTTGCTGACTGGTCTGCTGATAAGCGAGGGACAAGCCCTGCTCCTGAATACGAGCCTGCTCACCCTGAGATTTGATTGCTTCTAATCTTTCTGTCAATCTAGCCATCTCATCTTGCAAGTTCTTCAAACTCGCTTCATCTGTACGCAAGCTTGCTTCTTCTTTAGCAATTTCTTTTTGCAATTGCTCCAGCTCTGGCTTGATGAAAATACTGTTATTCTGGCGATTAGCACCACCTGCATAGGAACCACCTGTGCGCAATTCTGTTCCGTCCAATGTTACCATACGAACCTGATAACGAACGTGACGAGCTGCTGCACGCGCATGTTCCACGGTATCAAAAATAGCCGTCGTAGCTAGCAAATTCTTAAAAATAGCTTCCAGTCTAGTGTCGAATGTCACCAACTCATCTGCCATCCCAAGGAAACCTGGGCTTGCAGCAATAGCATCTTGATTCTGACTAGAAATCGTACGCGCCTTGATCGTTGTCAACGGAAGGAAGGTTGCACGACCAGCCCTGTTTCGTTTAAGGAAATCAATCGCCTTGGTTGCCGCGTTTTCATCTTCCACGATGATATGCTGACTGCTGGCTCCAAGCGCAATCTCTAGGGCAATTTGATAATGCACATCAAAGGTCAGATGCTCACTAACTGCCCCAATTATTCCACCTAGACGATCTTTCTCTTGGAGAACACTCTTAACACCTGCATAAAAGTTACTATGATTTCTCAGGATGTTTTCCAGACTTTGGGCTCTAGCCTGCTTGTTTTTGAGATTATCCAGACGGTCAAAGAGTTGATTTTGTTGAGCCTGATAGGAAGATTTCTGATCCTCTTGCTCCTTGGCAATAGCTTGGTAGTCAGCCAATAATTTCTGAACCTGCGCCTTGGCAGTTTCAAGCTCATTCCTTTGCTGACTGGCCTTCTTTTTAGCTGTAGTCAGCTGTTCTTTCAGCTTTTCTAATTGATCTGCTTGTTTTTGAGAAAGCTGACGACTATTTTCCAACTCATTCTCGATGCGAGTCAGTTGGTTTGAGACATCAGCTTCTTCTTGTAGAAGAGCTACAAAGCGTTCACGTAAGAGTTCAATCATCTGATCAGGATCATCTGAAAAAGCTAGCAATTCAGCTTCTAAACGATTGAGTTTTTGATTATTTTGGACTAGATTTTCCTCTAACAGAGTTAATGAGCTTTCTTTATCAGATTTTTCTTGGCTGAGTAAATTTCTCTTATCCTCCAAAGTAGCCAAACGAGCTTGTGCTTCCTGTTGATTCAGGGCTACTTGCTCAGATTCTAATTTCGATAGGGCTAATTTTCTCTCTAAATCACTAATCAGACTGGTCAAATCCATCAAACTGCCTTGGTCTTTGGCCATTTCAGCTTGTAAATCTTGGCGTTGCTTTTTAAGAGTTTGGTTTTCTTCTTCTAATTTTTCACGCTTTTGGTAATAGCTAGTTAAGAGTTCCTGAACCTGTGCCAACTCTTCTGCTGTCGAGTCTAGTTCAGCCTTATTTTCCTTGATTTGAGCAACCAGAACGTCTAAATAAATAGCCTTACGTTGTCCTTCCAAGTCTAAAAACTTACGAGCATTCTCAGCTTGCTTCTCAAGAGGCTTGATTTGATTATCCAACTCGTAGATAATGTCTTCAAGACGATCTAGATTATCCTGAGTTTGTTGCAATTTGCTCTCTGTCTCTTTTCTACGAGTCTTGTATTTCAAAACTCCTGCAGCTTCTTCAAAAATGGCACGGCGTTCCTCAGGCTTAGAATTAAAAATCTCCTCAACCTTCCCTTGAGAAATAATTGAGAAGGAATCGCGTCCCAATCCAGTATCCAAGAAGAGGTCATGAATATCACGCAGACGGACTTTCTTACCATCAATCTTGTATTCGCTATCTCCGCTACGATAGATATGGCGTTCTACCCTGATTTCTTGACCTGCATCCTTGATAAATCCATCATTATTATCCAGAGTCACAACTACAGAAGCATAATTGAGCGGTTTGCGACTTTCTGTTCCAGCAAAGATGACATCTGGCATCTTGCCTCCACGGAGACTTTTAACACTTGACTCCCCCAAGGCCCAACGCAGACTTTCTGTAATATTCGACTTTCCAGATCCATTGGGTCCAACGACTGCCGTCACACCTTGATCAAAGACGACCTTAGTCTTGTCAGCAAAAGACTTGAATCCCTGAATTTCGATTTCCTTTAAATACATGAATCCAGCCCTTTCTCAACGGCATTTTTGGCAGCTTCCTGCTCTGCTAATTTCTTAGAACGACCTTGACCTTGACCAATGCTTTTGCCTTCAACAAGAACCTCTACATCAAAGACCTTATCATGGGCAGGACCCGTTTCAGAAATCACCTGATAACGAATAGCAACATCCCCATTGACCTGAAGTAACTCTTGGAGATGGGTTTTGTAGTCTGTAATCATCTCAAATTCGCCTGCTTCAACCTTAGGAATCATAACTTGATAGATAAATGCCTTAACCTTGGCCACATCCTTGTCCAAAAGGAGGGCACCAAGAAAGGCTTCAAAGGCATCACCAAGAATGGTGTCACGATTTCGTCCACCAGACTTCTCTTCCCCCTTACCCAGCTTGATAAATTGATCAAACTGGCAATCACGCGCAAAACCAGCTAAACTCTCCTCGCGAACAATCATGGCACGGAGTTTAGACAAGTCACCCTCAGGCTTTTTAGGATATTTTTTATACAGATATTCTGAAATCAATAACTGTAGAACAGCGTCTCCTAAAAATTCCAAGCGTTCATTGTGTGAAATTTTTAAGAGGCGGTGCTCATTGGCATAACTCGTATGAGTAAAGGCAGTTTCCAGTAAATTTTTGTCTGCAAATTCGATTGCAAAATGGTTCTTTAGTACAGTTTGTAATTCTTTCATACCAACCTCTTTCTAACTGATAACAGTCCTTTTTATTATATCAAAAAAAGCCCCCTGAGTCACTTTAAAACGGGACTGGAGAGCATTTGGGCATTCTTTAAAAAGAGATTTTCAGTTTTAAGGGCCAATTTAGGGCTGTGTAAAGAAAAAAGCCCTATTAAAGGCTTTTTTAGGATGTTTACATCCACCCTGAGGGAATCGAACCCCCATCTCAAGAACCGGAATCTTACGTGATATCCATTACACTAAGGGTGGAAACTTGTTTTATTATAACAGAAATTTGCTCTAATAACAAGTTTTTTTCTGGCCATATAGCCTGTCTTAGTGGGAAGCATCCCCATTCCAGATTGAGTTTTTCACGATAACATAATCAACGTGTTTAAGGTCAGCAACCTGACGTCCACCTGCATAAGAAATAGCACTTTGAAGGTCTTGTTCCATCTCAGTTAAAGTGTCTTGCAGATGACCTTTGGCAGGAAGCAAGATACGTTTGCCCTCCACGTTTTTATAAGCACCTTTTTGGTATTGAGAAGCTGAACCGTAGTATTCTTTGAACTGTTCACCATCGACTTCAATCGTTTTCCCTGGACTTTCGATGTGTCCTGCAAAGAGAGAACCAATCATGACCATGCTGGCACCGAAACGGATAGACTTGGCAATATCACCATGAGTACGAATTCCTCCATCAGCAATAATCGGTTTACGAGCAGCCTTTGCACACCAACGGAGAGCAGCCAACTGCCAACCACCTGTACCAAAACCAGTCTTGACCTTGGTGATACAAACCTTACCAGGACCGATTCCAACCTTAGTAGCATCCGCACCCGCATTTTCCAATTCACGTACAGCTTCTGGTGTTCCCACATTTCCAGCAATAACAAAAGTATCTGGCAATTCTTTCTTGATGTGTTGAATCATAGAAATCACGCTATCTGCATGACCATGAGCAATGTCAATCGTGATGTATTCTGGAGCATCAGCCTTGAGCTGGCTAACAAAATCATACTCATAGTCCTTAACACCGACAGATATAGAAGCAATGAGACCTTGCTCGTGCATGCGTTTAATAAAAGGAATGCGTCCTTCCTCATCAAAACGGTGCATAATGTAGAAGTAGCCCCCTTTAGCTAGTTGCTCTGCTACATTTTCATCCAAAATCGTCTGCATATTTGCTGGTACAACAGGTAGTTTAAAGGTATGATTTCCTAGAGTGACACTTGTATCCGCTTCTGCACGGCTTTTAATCACACATTTATTTGGAATCAATTGAATATCTTCGTAATCAAAAATTGGAAATTCATTTAACATATCGATGTCTCGTTTCTTTTGTAATGACCTACCTATGCTTTCGCATCACTACGTCTTTTCCGACGTTTCCTTAATTAATTATAAATCAAAGTACAGATTTTGTCAAATAATTTTATAAATTAAAATATAATGTTCGGATTTTTCTTGCGTAAATAGAAAAAAGAGGGGAAATTGTTTTCTCCCCACTTCCTCTACATTCTAATAATACTCCCCCTGACGGTAGTCCCATGAGTTAAAGGTGTCTGACAGGTGCATCATGATTTTATCAATGTCAAGCCCTTTACGGATTACAACTGGTGCTGGTGATGTTGAACGAGCTCCTCCTTGTTCTGGGATGAGTTTGCCGTCTTTATCAACCATAGAGACCATCACACCTTGCTCATAGCGAGTTTCAATCGTTTTGTCAGGCTGGATAGAAGCAACGTAGTCATCTGCCTCAATGACAAGGTCCACTGCCCCTTCGATACGTTCTCCAATACCATCTACTTTACCACGGTTTCCTTTTCCAGATGGGTTGGCTGATGAGGCATAGACCATTTTACCTTCTTCCCAAAGTTTAGCAGCCAACTGTTCACCAGCTTTACCAAACTTGATGACAAAACAGCTAGTGCCACGAACGTCTGTCATAAGTTCTTCTCGGCCATCACCGTATGCTTTGAGTTTTTCAAAAGCTTCTGGTTTCCAAGGAAGGATACAGCCAAGGAGAATATCTTCGTCCCAATGTTTTTGGTAAAAGGCTTCAATTTCTGGGTTGAGTTGTGCTAAAGTGCGAAGTTCATCCATGCTACCACAGAGAACCACACCTGGTTTGTTACGGTTACGTTCTTTGGCTTCAAACTTACGTTCAAGACCAGCCTTATCGCTAGTCATGATGATGTAACCAACTTTTGTAGGGCAAACAATACAACCGCCCTCACCTTTTAAAATGTCATAGCCTTCTTGTGAAAGTGTTCCGTTCCATTGAATGTGTTTTGTCATAGTTCTATTTCCTTTTCTATTTTTTCTAATCCTGCCAGTAGGCTGGTCGTTGTTTTTCATAAGCAGCAATCAAATCTTCATACTGCAAAGTAATACCGATATCATCCAAACCATTTAAGAGCTTATGTTTCCATTCGCTATCGATTTCGAAAGTGAATTCTCCAACTGGTGAGATGATTTTTTGTTGTTCCAAGTCCACAGTTACCTGGTCACTTGGTTGTAGCTGAGCTAGTTTCTCTCGAACCTCTCTAGGCTGTACAATAGGCAACATGCCATTATTGAGTTCATTATTGTAATGAATATCACCGAAAGACCCCGCAATCACAACCTTAAAACCATAGTCCGCTAGAGCCCAAGCGGCGTGCTCCCTCGAAGATCCTGCCCCAAAGTTATCCCCTGAGATGAGAATAGTTGCTTTGCGGTATTCAGGTCGGTTAAAGACAAAGTCTGGGTCCTCAGTATACTTGTCGTCTAGATAACGCCAAGCATACATGAGGTACTTACCAAAGCCTTTTTTATCAATTAACTTGAGAAACTGCTTGGGAAGGATTTGGTCGGTATCGATGTTATCATTCATGAGAGGAACGGTCGTTCCCGTATAAACTGTGAATTTCTCCATATCCTCTCCTTACTGGGCTTCTGGCATTTGCCGAACATCTACGAAACGCCCTGCAATAGCTGCTGCTGCTGCCATGGCTGGACTGCAGAGGTGGGTCTTAGCGCCAAAGCCTTGTCTGTCTTCAAAGTTGCGGTTGCTGGTTGAGGCGCAGTGGACACCATCAGGAACCTTGTCTGGATTCATCCCTAGGCACATAGAACAACCTGGGTCTCGCCACTCAAAACCAGCGTCTAGGAAAACCTTGTCCAAGCCCAACTTCTCAGCAGCTCGTTTGACAGGACGAGAACCTGGGACGACGATAGCCGTTAAGTTGGGAGCAATTTTCTTTCCTTTGACAAATCGCGCAGCTAGTTGCAAGTCGCTGAGACGAGCATTGGTACAAGAACCGATAAAGATATAGCCTAGTTCAATATCAGCTGGCTTTTGACCAGGCTCCAAATCCATATAATTGTAGGCTCGCTCATCATTCATATCCTTAATTTCTGGGAAGCTACTGTCAAAGTCAACTCCCATAGCAGGGTTGGTTCCCCAGGTCACCATAGGAGCCAATCCTGAGACATCCATATGAATAACCTTATCGTAAACAGCATCATCAGCACTGACAAGGGTTTTCCAATCCGCCACAGCCTCTTCAAAGTCCTCTGGAACACATTCCCGTCCCTTGAGATAGTCATAGGTGATTTGGTCCGGATTCATGATTCCCATCTTAGATCCAAACTCGATGGACATATTGCAGATGGTCATTCGCTCTTCCATGCTCAGTGCATCAATAGCTTGTCCACGATATTCCACCACGTAGCCAACGCCGCAAGCAACGCCGTACTTGGCAATCAAGGCTAAAATGAAATCCTTGGAATAAACTCCTTTTTGAGGAACTCCAGTGAATTCTACCAGCATTTTCTTGGGTTTGACCTGCCAGAGGGTCTGGGTAGCGAAGACATGCTCAACCTCACTAGTCCCAATTCCAAAGGCGATCGCTCCGAAAGCTCCGTGAGTTGCCGTATGGCTGTCTCCACAGACAATGAATTTCCCCGGTTGGGTCCGTCCTGTTTCTGGACCAACCATGTGAACAATTCCTTGTTTTTCAGAACCATGGGCCGCATGTTCAATCCCAAACTCCTCAACATTTTCAGCCAGCTTATCAATTTGAGCCTTAGAAATGACATCTCGAATATCGTAGATATTGACTGTCGGGACATTGTGGTCAAAGGTTCCAAATGTCAAGTCTGGTCGTCTCAATCTACGACCTGCGTCTCGTAGGCCTTGAAAAGCCTGAGGACTGGTCACCTCGTGGATATAGTGCTGGTCCACATACATGAGTTGGGGCTGCCCCTCTTCTCCTGTGATGACATGGCGTTCCCATAATTTATCAAAAATCGATTTTCCTGCCATCCATTACCTCCAAATAAAATATAAGGCTACTAGTGTGGACACCATCCCAAGAAACCAAACTGTTTTAAAATACCATTTTCGAGTCTTGTGATGAAAGATGATTCCTGCTAACCAGGCCCCAAAACCACCACAAGTAAAGGCTAAAATAAGTAAGATTTTCTCTGGGATGCGCCAAGCTCTTCTCCTTGCCTTGGATTTGTCTATACCATAAATCAAGAAAACCATGACATTCCAAATCAAAAGGACTAGAGTAATTTTTTCGTCTAACTTCATAACCTTGCAATAATAGCTTCCGTCATTTCCTTGGTCGAAGCCTGTCCTCCTAAATCTCTTGTTAAAATGCCAGCTGCTAAACTTGTCTCAACAGCATGCTCGATACTCTCCGCATCATTATAACGTCCAAAACTATCTCTCAACATCATGGCCACTGATAAAATCATGGAGATAGGATTGGCAATTCCTTGACCAGCAATATCAGGCGCTGAACCGTGAATGGGTTCATAAAGACTTGGTCCATTTTCAGAATGACTGGCTGATGGCATAACCCCAAGTGTGCCAGATAGAACGCTTGATTCATCTGATAAAATATCTCCGAAAAGATTTTCTGTCACAATGACATCAAATTTAGCAGGATTGGTAATCATAAGCATGGCAGCTGAGTCCACCAGCTGGTGTTCCAAGGTCACATCTGGGAAATCCTGTGCGACATCCTCAGCCACTCTTCTCCAGAGTTTTGATGTTGCCAACACATTTTGCTTATCAATGCTGGTAACGATTTTTCTGCGATTTCTTGCGATTTCAAAGGCTTTGCGAATAATCCGCTCCACTTCCTCATAGCTATAATCGTTTATATCACGCGCTTTGCGCTCTTCAAGGATATGATCTCCAAAGTAAATCCCGCCTGTCAACTCACGCACCACGACAAAGTCTACACCAGCAATTCGTTCTGGTTTGAGAGGTGACAAATGCTTGAGACTCTCAAAGATTTTTACAGGGCGAATATTAGCATAGAGATTGAGTTCCTTACGGAGCGCTAGCAGGCCTTGTTCAGGCCGAACCGCTGCTCCATCATACTGAGGACTACCGATAGCTGCTAGGAGAATGGCATCTGCTTCTCTACTTGCCTTGAGGGTTTCATCAGGTAAGGGATGCCCTGCAGCATCAATACCTGCACCTCCAAAAGGTCGTCTGTCTATTTCATAGACAAAGCCTGTTTTTTTAGCTAGAGCCTCCAGAACTTCTAAACCGGCCTCCATGATTTCTGGACCGATTCCGTCCCCTGCTAGGGCCACTATTTTCTTTGTCATAGCTTTCTCCTTTACACACTAGACATATCGCGGTAAGAAACACTGCGTCCCATCTCACCTGCATTCTCTTTTTGAACAAAGGTATTAGCATTGATGTAGGCAATAGCCGAAGCCTTCAACACATCGAAATCAAGACCTGCTGCATTAAAGATGGTTTCTGTATCTCTGTTTTCAACAGTGACCAAAACTCGAGCTTGGGCATCAATTCCATCTGTCACAGCGTCAATAGTATAGGACACCAAGCGAACGGATTGGTTAAAGAACTTATCGATAGCGTTAAAGATTGCTTCAACGGAACCTTGCCCCGTCGCATTAAATTCGACCTTCTCACCATCCATATTAGCTAGGCTAACGAGCGCTTCGATGTCATTATCTGCATGAGTTTGAAGTTGTAAATCATCAAAGTGGAATCCTTCAGGGTTTTCAACCATGGTTCCAGCTACCAGAGCACGAATATCTGCATCTGTGATTTCTTGTTTCTTGTCGGCCAATGCCTTGAACTTAGCAAAGAGTGGTCTGATATCCTCTTCTGTAAAGTCTAAGGCCAGTTCTCTTAGTTTTTCAACAAAGGCATGGCGACCTGACAATTTTCCAAGTGGGAGGCTGTTACTCTTGACACCGACCAATTCAGGGGTGATAATCTCATAAGTAAGAGGATTTTTAAGGACTCCGTCTTGGTGAATACCAGATTCATGAGAAAAGGCATTGCCACCAACAACGGCCTTGTTTTTAGGAACTGGGATACCTGAGAAGCGAGAAACCATTTCTGACGTATTGATGGTTTCATTTAAAACAATACTAGTTTCTGCTTGATAGTAATCTTGACGAATATTGAGGGCCACTGCAATTTCTTCCAAAGCAGCATTACCAGCTCGCTCCCCGATACCATTGATGGTTCCTTCGACTCGTCCTGCCCCATTCTTGACAGCAACAAGGCTATTAGCCACTGCCATTCCGAGGTCATCATGACAGTGAGGCGAATAGATAATCTGACGTTCCGTTTTGACATTCTCAATCAAGTATTTGAAGATAGCTCCATATTCCTCTGGTGTGGTAAATCCTACCGTATCAGGAATATTGATATAAGACGCACCTGCATCAACCGCTGTTTGAACAACTTGTAGAAGGAAATCCAACTCTGTTCTGGTCGCATCTTCAGGAGAGAATTCGACCACTTCAAACTTGGAACGTGCATAAGAGACATGCTCACTGATTGCTTCCAAAATCTCTTCCTTGCTCTTATTGAGCTTATACTTTCGGTGAATGGGACTGGTTGCAATAAAGACGTGCACTTGTGGATACTTGGCGTCCTTGAGGGCCTCGTAACAAGCATCAATATCAGACTTGACAGAGCGTGCTAAACCAGTCACCGCTGTTTTCTTCAAGGCCTTAGCAATCTCCTGAACTGCCGTAAATGAGTCTGGACTAGCCGCTGGAAAACCAGCTTCGATGGCTGAAATGCCCCATTTCTCCAGCTGTCTTGCAATGGCAATTTTTTCCTTGATTGAAAAGTTAACACCCGGTGTCTGTTCTCCATCCCGAAGGCTGGTATCTAGAAATTCAACTGTTCTCATAAGATTTCCCCTTTTCCAAATGTGGTTTTAAAAAAACATCTCGCTCAGAAACCCAAGCGAGATGTTGATTCACTCCCGCTTGGTAAGCCAAACAGGACTAATGCTTTTTGCACTAGCCCGAGTACCTCAACAACAAAGCGAATTGATTAAACTTAGCTGCTTTCATGTTTGACTTTCTCCTTCGTTTGATATCTTGTTTAGTATTTTAGCATAGGCAAAAGTACTTGTCAAGAAAAAATCCAATATTTTCTGAAAATTTCTTCAGTAGAGAATATTTTGCTAATTGAAAATCCTTGAAATGTTTCATTTTTTAGTGGTTAAATTCCAGCTTCTTTCTATCAATTCCAGTACTTCTTCATCTGATAAAGTATCATCAAGCGCCACACTAATCCAGTAACGTTTATTCATATGAAAAGCTGGATAAATGCCGTTTTTTGAAAGTAAGTCAGCTACTTGGTCATGTTTGAGGTTGACTGCTTCCACCTGTCCTTCTCTGCCCTTTTCCAGCTTATCCCAAGAGATTTTCATCAAGACGGCATACCACTTTTGATTTCCTTCGTGTCTTAACACTGCTGTATCAGGCGATTTCTCCCACAAATACTCCAACTGATTTCCATACTTTTCCTGAACCTGAACCATGGTACGCTTAGTCTGAGGATAGATAAAATCCTGTACCTCAAAACAAGCCTTCCGAATCTGGTAGAGAATCTCCAGACAACCCTCACGGACACTTGCAACAAAACTTCCTTTAAAACTTTCCATATGGACTTGAGGATAGAGGTCACCAGTCTCCTGGTCAAAGACTTGAAAACTCACATTATCAGTAGTGATGGACACAGTCATGACAAAGTCACCCTGCAAAATTTGGCAACTATAGGTCCACACTCCACCATTTTCTACAAAACCATAATCATGAGCCTTTTCTTGATTAAACTGATAGGATTTAAAAATTTCAAACATAAGTGAAAACTGCTACCCAAAGCTAGCAGTTCCTTTCTATTTTTTAAAAGACAACCTTAGTACCATGTAGTTGTGTCACTCCCAGTTGGTCGATAAAGATTTGACGGTTGTCAAGGTCAATCCCCCCCCCTGGTAGAATTTCAATTTTACCTTTAGCGTGCTCCAAAATTCTGTGATAGTGAGCAAAACGTTTTTCTAAGGAGTCGCCAGACACACCAGCGCGAGTTAGGATACGAGTGACACCGGCTTGGCTGAGCCAGTCAATAGCTTCTAACTGGTCTTCTTCGCTCAATTCATCAAAGGCCATGTGGAAGACAATTTCCATTCCTTTTGATGCAGTAATTAACTTTTCAAGATTAGGTTTATCCAACTTCTTATCAGCAGTTAAAGCTCCAAATACAACCCCTTGACTTCCAGCCTGAGCAGTCAACCGAATGTCTTCTAGCATAATTGCAATTTCTAGTTCATTATAGACAAAGTCGCCACCACGTGGACGAATCATGGTCATGATGGTCGTATCGTAGTTAGCTGCCAATTCAACCGCTGCCTTAGTCACTCCATAGCTGGGTGTTGTCCCACCAACTGCAAGATTATCACAGAGTTCGATTCGACGAGATCCAGCCTGCATCGCTTTTTCAAGTAAGGTCACATTTTCAGCACAAAATTCATAAATCATTTGATTCTCCTTGAAGATTACTTTAAATTTATTATATCATATTGTTGTGAATATGCTTTCAATTTTATCAAGGCAAATAACTACTATTTTAACTATTCTTTGTCTGGAATAACCTTAAAGAGATAATAGGTGATAAAGATGGTCAAAGCACCCAGACCGATTTTGACTGGTAAAAGAGGTGCAAAAAAAATGGAAATTCCCATCAAGATGTAGATAGATACGATGATTTTTTTCTTTCGTTCACGCGCAATAGACTTAGTCTCGCGAAAATCAGCTACATATGCTTGATAGAGCTTGGTATGATAAAGCCAGTCTTCGAAACGCTTGGAACTTCTGGAGAAACAAGCAATAGACAACAAAAGAAAAGGCGTTGTAGGCAACAAGGGTAAAACTACCCCAACAATAGCCAAAGCCAGTGATAAAAAACCAATTATCAAATAGATAAAACGCATAACTTCTCCTAGTTAAAATAATCTTCTTCTAGTTTCGCATACAATGATGAATTTTGTCAAGTCCTAATCAAAAAGAGCCTGAAATTCACTTTCAGGACTCTCTTCTTATTTAATCTTTTCTTCTTCGTAATCACCATTGCTACAAACAACCTGCTTGCCACCACCACGGACTTTTTTCTCCATGAGGAAGTTGCCACATTTTGGACAGTCACGACCAACAGGCTTGTCCCAAGATGTAAATTCACAGTCTGGATAGCGATTGCAACCATAGAAAAGGCGGTTACGTTTTGTTTTACGCTCAATGATTTGTCCCTGATGACAACTTGGACACTCTACACCGATTTCTTTCACGATTGCTTGGGTATGACGGCAATCTGGGAAATTGCTACAAGCGTAGAACTTACCAAATCGACCAAGTTTAATAACCATTGGACTACCACACACTTCACAGTCAAATCCAGCTGGTTCATCCTTGATCTGGATTTTTTCCATTTCTTCTTCAGCCTTGGCAACCTCTTTGGAGAATGGTTTGTAAAAGGCGTCTATAACACGTTGCCACTGCTCTTTTCCGACTTCGACATCATCCAGCTTGCCTTCCATTTCAGCTGTGAAGGTCACGTTTACGATATCTGGGAAATATTCAACGATGAGCTTGTTAACAATTTCTCCCAACTCTGTTGGTTCAAAACGTTTGGCTGCAAGGCGAACATAATAACGTTTCTGAATGGTTTCAATAGTTGGTGCGTAGGTTGACGGACGACCAACCCCATTTTCCTCCAAGGTCTTGATCAAGGTCGCTTCAGAATAACGAGCAGGCGGTTGGGTGAAATGTTGCTCTGGTTTGCTATTGACCTGTTTGACAACATCTCCAACAGACATATCTGGTAACATCTTATTCTTGTCAGAATCATTATAAATGGCAAGATAACCATCAAACTTAACCTGACTACCATTGGCAGCAAATTGAACCCCATTTTGAGACAATTTAACAGCCATGGTATCAAAGACAGCAGCTGTCATCTGGCTAGCTACAAAACGATTCCAAATAAGAGTATAAAGCTTGAGCTGATCCTTATCCAGATACTTAGCGATGCTTTCAGGTGTATTAAAGACGCTAGATGGGCGAATAGCCTCGTGGGCATCCTGAGCTCCAGAAGCATTTTTAACCTTGCTGCCATGCTTAGAATACTTGCTACCAAAACGGTCCGTAATGAAACTTGCTGCTTCATTTTGCGCTACAGGACTAATACGGGTCGAATCGGTACGCATATAGGTAATCAAACCTTGAACACCAGAACCGATATTAATCCCTTCATAGAGCTGTTGGGCAACCATCATAGTCTTTCGAGTACGGAAGTTAATTTTATTGGCAGCGTCCATCTGCATCGATGAAGTGGTATAGGGTAAAGGAGCATTGCGTTTGCGCTCTTTCTTATCTACCTGATCCACTGAAAAGTCTTTATTAGTCAGACGAGACAAGACTTCCTTAACCTCATCATTGCTAGTCAGTTTCAGTTTTTTGCCATCTACCCCATAGAAGGAAGCCTGAAATTGCTTGGTTCCCTTTTTAAAGACAGCATCAATTGTCCAATATTCTTCTGGTTGGAAGGCATTAATTTCATTCTCACGGTCAATGATTAACTTAAGCGCAATAGACTGAACGCGACCTGCTGACAAGCCCTTCTTGACCTTCTTCCACAAAATAGGCGAAATCGAATAGCCTACCAAGCGGTCCAAGACACGACGAGCCTGTTGGGCATCGACCAAGTCCATATCAATCTTGCGTGGTTCTTTAAAAGCATTTTTGACCGCATCCTTGGTGATTTCATTGAATACCACACGGTTGGCATCATTTTCATCTAAGTTGAGAATGTGAGCCAAATGCCAAGAAATCGCTTCTCCTTCACGGTCCGGGTCGCTCGCCAGAAAAACTTTATTAGCTTTTTTGGCTTCTTTTTTCAAGTCATTGATGAGAGGACCTTTTCCTCGGATATTGATATATTGCGGTTCATAATTATTTTCAATATCGACGGACATACTAGATTTCTTCAAATCACGGATATGGCCGACACTGGCTAAAACCTTGTAGTTTCTGCCTAGATATTTTTCAATCGTCTTGGCCTTAGCAGGCGACTCCACGATTACTAGATTTTTTTTAACTGTTGATTTTTTCTTTTTTGTTGCCGTAGCCACAGTATCACACCTTTTCAAAGTAATAAACTTTATAAAGTGTAAACCATTTTGCCATAACTGTCAAGACTTAGCTACTATATATCGAAGAAAAGTTTGTCTAGTAAGCGGACTTTCTTCTTATACTCAATGAAAATCAAAGAGCAAACTAGGAAACTAACCGCAGGTTGCTCAAAGCACTGCTTTGAGGTTGAAGATGAGACTGACGAAGTCAGTAACCATACCTACGGCAAGGTGAAGCTGACGTGGTTTGAAGAGATTTTCGAAGAGTATTAAAATTCAAATTCTGCAAGAACATCCTGCCCACTGGTGACCAATTTTGCCCCTTCTTGAATCAAATGATGGCAACCGTCTGATAGTCCATCTAAAATGCTACCAGGTATAGCAAAAACATCGCGTCCTTCTTCCATTGCCCTCTCACAGGTAATGAGACTACCTGAGCGCATCTTAGCCTCTGCTACAATCACGCCACGACAAAGTCCAGCAATGATGCGATTACGGGCAGGAAAATGAAATTTAAGAGGTTGTTCGCCAGGTCCATATTCACTGAGAACCAGATGATCATTGCCGATGTAGTCTTGCAAGCGTTTATTGGCTTTAGGATAAAACACATCCAGTCCTGTTCCAATCACTGCAATGGTTTTTCCGCCATTCTGAAGAGTTGCCATATGAGCTGCTGTGTCAATGCCCTTGGCTAATCCACTGACGATAACTAGTTCATTTTCCAATCCCTGAATGACTTTTTCAACTGACTTAGCTCCCTGTTTGCTACAAGAACGACTTCCCACGACCGCTACCTTAGGAAATTTCAAGAGGTCAAGATTTCCCTTGTAAAATAAAAGTACAGGCGCATCGTATATTTCACTCAAATCCCAAGGGTAACAGTCATCTAAAATAGAGAAAGATGGAAATTTTTTAAACTCCTTCTCCAAATGCGCATCGTCTATCTGAAAAAAACGTTCCATAAAAACAGCTGGATTTCGGCAACCTGAAATTTCTGCAATATCACCTAACAACAGTTCTTGATCAACATTTTCACCGTATTCTAGGACATTCAAAATCTGTTGATTGGTCAAACCTGATTTTTTTAACTTATAGATTTCATAGTTTGTGATTTTCATAAATATCTCCATTTCTTTTTCTACTCATCTATTTATTCGTAAAAAATCAAAAAAACATCCGACTATTTTAGCCAGATGTTGGAATCTTTAATTTTCGTTTTTAAGAATTTCTTCTAATTTATGGTAATCTTGGACACTATCGATTTCATAGATACTATTGCCTTCTAATTCTTCAACATAGACATCCAGCTCTTTGATATTATCCTTAACCATATTGTCCCAGTAGAGATCAACAAATTCACCACTTGCATAAGCCTTGTCGATAAAGCTGACAATCTTTTCTGCAGTTGGAGCGTCCCAGAAGGATACACCACTAAGGATACGACCAGCCTTGCTATCAACAGTAATGTCTTGAACCTTATAGTCATCTCCATAGACCAAGAACCATTCGTTGGTACAATCTTCACGATAGACACTAAAATAAGTCGAACGAGTCAAATCATTGCGGAACATATTTTTAAAGAGATAATTATCGGCATCAATAACATAGCTATTGGCCAATTCTTCTTTTACAAGATAGAGAGAGTAAAAGTTATTATAGTCAGCGTATTTATCATTGAAGACGAGGCGAACACCATATTTTTCTTTCAAGTAATCGAATTGTTCTTTAAGGTAACCAACAATGATGATGATTTCATTGATTCCTTTTTCTTTTAAAAACTCAATTTGGTATTCAATCAAGGGTTTTTGATTAACCTGAACCAAGGCTTTAGGGGTATTTTCAGTCATAGGACGCAAGCGAGTTCCCAAGCCCGCTGCTAAGATAATGGCTTTCACACGAATCTCCTTTATTCTTTAATAATAATATAAACTCCAGCAATGACGACAAGTGACGTAATAATTGTCAGCATATCTAGCGGTGCGCCCAAGAAAACAACTGCAAACAAGACAGTCCAAACTACATAACTCACGTTCAAGCCTGTAGCCTTGGCTGGTTGCAAGCGATTGATAGCGATATAATAAGCCAAGTAGGAAATCATATCAAAGGCTGCAAAGACAATCATAAGACCTAGTAATTGTCCATTGGCCACTTCTGCAAATGACTGATGAGAAAAGAGCACAATCACAAGATAGGACAAGAATGAAGTCACTTGACGGATTAAGAGGGCTTCGATTTCACTCAGTTCACTTTCCATGGCAAAAGAGCTAAGAACACTCTCACTTCCCCATGCAATAGCACAAACCAAAGCACAGAGAATCCCAATGTAGAAGGAATTGACCTGTTCAACCTTATAGGTCTGAGCAATAATCCCTGCAATAATCAAGACAATACCAAATACAGTATTTTTTGAAATCTTGTGCTTCAAAAAGAAGAAAGCCAATAAAACCGAAATCGCAGGGTAAATAGCCGATACAGATGAAGCTAAGGAACTTCCGATATACTTAACCGCATAAAGATTGGCTTGCATACCAATAGGGCCTGCTAGCAAGGCTCCGATGATAACACTAACATTGCGAATATTTAAGAAAATTGAGAGACGAACTTTTCCTTCTTTTACCAAGAGAAAAGCTAGTAAGATAAAGATACTCAAGAAATCGTGAGCAGCGGCCACCACAAAGGGCGACAAGTCAGTAAAAATTGAAAAGATATAAGCACTAATCGTTAGACCTAAACCCCAAAAAATACCTGAGAGTAGACCAAAAGAAACTCCATTTTTATTTTTCATCTGAACCTCCATAATATGACAAACCTTTAACAGCTCTTTGGTAACGATTCACACCATAGTCACCAAAATCTGCGCCTTGCTCTTCCTTATAGACAGTCCATAGACTCCAAATAGTATCTTGTAAAATTTTATAAATGGCAATCTTTTCACGAGAGACAGGTGTTTGCTCACTCTCATAGTGAGATAAGAATGCTTCTTCCTCTTGACGAGTGAATTCAGATTCTAAAAAGAGGGCAGCCAAATCCCACATTGGATCATTCATTGATGAATATTCCCAGTCAATCAGATAAAGTCGTCCTTGAGGTGATTCGATAAAGTTTTCAGGCACCAAATCGATATGACAAGATTTTCTGTCAACACCTAAGTCAGCCAGTCTTTTCTCTAAGGAAAAGACTTCTTCTCGAACTGCTTCATAGTTAGCATAAGGGATTTTTTCTTCAATCAAGGATTCGTATTTTTTGATTTCTTCAAAAGGAGCAAATTCTCCTCTTAATTCCTTACCAGAAGCATGAATGGTTTGTAAAATTGGAGCAATTTTATCAAACTTGGTCTTGATTGACGTTGAATCAAGCGTAATCGCAGATTCGATATACTCATTTACTTTGATACCAGCTTCAATATCAAAAAGATAATTTTTTACATCTAAGTCTAAATCCTTTAGTAGTTCAAGATTGTACTTTTCATCTTGACGATTGATCAGCTTTTCTGTCCCTTTACCAAAGAACTTAACGATGTATTGCTTATTTGTTGTTTTGACCAAATAGTTTTGATTGGTCATTCCCCCCAGTTGTTCAACACTGAGGACTTCCTCTTCTTCACTAAGTAGGGAAGAAATTTTCTCTTTAATGATTTTCTCCACAATTAACCTCCAGCACCTATACTTCCCACTTAAACACGGTTTTAAAGGCTGTGTTTAAATCGGTTGCAAAGACACGGTGAATATCTTTAATTTCTCTTACAGGTTCTTCTAGATAAAGGATATTTTTAAGACGATTGGCAAATTTCTTGACTTCCATCATTTGGATTGCATTTTCAAAATCGATGCGACCAGAACGAGAAGATCCAACTAAGAGCAAGCCTTTTTCTAAGGCATCGCGTGTATTGAGATTGACTTTATACTCGCTAACTCCCATCATGAGAATCGTTCCCTGAGGACGAATATAGCGAATCAAGTCATTAATGGCTGGTCCAGTACCATCACCACCACAACACTCAAAAGCGTGGTCAAAGGCCAAATCTTCAGGAATATTGTCAGTAATATAGCATTCTTTGGCAAATGAGAAAAGTTCCAATTTTTCCCAATGACGACCAATAACCACAATCTCTGCTTCTGGCAAAGTATAGTTGATAATATTGGCAACCACAAATGCTAAACTGCCATCTCCGATAACAGCGATTCGGTCCCGCTTGCTATGAGCAAGGGTCAATAAGCGATTCATAGCATGCATACCGACACTGACAAACTCTGTAATGGCTGCAACCGTGTCTTCAATAGCATCATAAGCCACCACACGGTCTTTAGGGAGAGAAACAAACTCTCTCATAAAGCCATCAAAGCCACTAGACAAGAAATGGGTCCCTGTCATGTAGTTTTCATAGAATTCTTCATCACTCTGCATAGGAGGCTGATTCGGAATCATGACAACTTTTTGACCAACTTCGTAGGTTCCTGTAGGGTCAGAAATAACGGTTCCACACGACTCGTGAATCATTGCCATTGGAAGTTTTTTATTCAAAACCTTGGGATCACGTTTCCCCTGGTAGTAACGCTGATCCGCATGACAGACCGCCATATAATTAGGGCGGATGAGGATATGATTCTCTTGGTCAATAGCCTCTTCCTGATATTTGACATTGATAAACTTAGGCTTAGTTAGTTGATAAATTTGATTAATCATTTTACTAGTCTTTCTCAATCATACTTTTTGCAATCTTCAAATCTGTTACGGTTGTAATCTTCAGATTTGAGTATTCACCCTTGGCCAAGGCCACATCTTTTCCTTTAATCACAAAGATTTTACATGCATCTGTCAAGATTTCCTTCTCTTCAGCAGAGAGAGAACCGTAAAGGTCCATGAAGTCCTTGCAACGGAATGTTTGAGGTGTTTGTCCTTGATAAAGGTGAGCACGATTTGGAATATCTGTAATGAATTGACCATTGGTACTTTCAACGATAGTATCAACCGCTTCTACCACTGTGTCCACTGCGTCATGATTTTGCGCAAGTTTGATATTGTCTTGAATCATGCGAAGTGTAATAAATGGACGAACAGAATCGTGGGTAACAACGATATCCTCTGGAGTAAGCGGACGATAAGCATCAATGGCTTCAATGATTTTCTCAATACTCGTATTACGGTCAGCACCACCCTTTGTAATGATGATACGTTCCTTATGAAGAGGAAGATATTTATCTACAAGATCTTCTGCATGAGAAACCCAGTCCCCATGAACCCCAACTACAATTTTTTCAATACTTGGTTCCAAGACAAATTTTTCAATTGTATGAATCAAAATAGGTCGATCACCTAGCTCTAAAAATTGTTTTGGCAAGTTACTGATTCCCATGCGTGTGCCAGTTCCACCAGCAAGAATTCCTGCATAAATCATCTATTTTCTCCTTTGTCTTACAAAAAAACTTATTCTCTCTATTATACCACAATCTAGTCCTATCATGAAAGAAATACTAATCATCCCGTTCTAGAATAGAAGGATTAAGGAGTTCTATTATTCATAGAAACTAGTCCATTTCTAGTAGTGACTAGGAATTCTGTAGTCATTACTTATAAATGGCTGTGAAATTTTAGAGTTCTTCAGAATAATATAGTTTTCTTAAAAAAAGCTTAAAATTAAGATTTGAAACTTCAAAGTGATTGTTTGACTTACTGCCCTTCATTTCTTATTAGCTAACTTTATGATATAATGAAAAACGAGGTAAATTGAATGAAAAGTATAAAATTAAATGCTCTATCTTACATGGGAATTCGTGTCTTGAATATTATTTTTCCCATCTTAACTGGTACCTACGTCGCGCGTGTCTTGGACCGAACTGACTATGGTTACTTCAACTCAGTCGACACAATTTTGTCATTTTTCTTACCCTTTGCGACTTATGGGGTCTATAACTACGGTTTACGGGCCATCAGTAATGTCAAGGATAACAAAAAAGATCTGAATAGAACCTTCTCTAGTCTTTTTTATTTGTGCATAGCTTGTACAATTTTGACCACTGCTGTCTATATCCTAGCCTATCCTCTCTTCTTTACTGATAATCCAATCATCAAAAAAGTCTACCTTGTTATGGGGATTCAACTCATTGCACAGATTTTTTCAATCGAGTGGGTTAATGAAGCTCTGGAAAATTACAGTTTTCTCTTTTACAAGACTGCCTTCATCCGTATCCTGATGCTGGTATCTATTTTCCTGTTTGTCAAAAATGAACACGATATTGTTGTCTATACACTTGTGATGAGTTTATCGACACTGATTAACTATCTGATTAGTTATTTTTGGATTAAAAGAGACATTAAGCTTGTTAAGATTCACATAAGTGATTTTAAACCTCTCTTTCTCCCTCTAACAGCCATGTTGGTCTTTGCCAATGCCAATATGCTCTTCACTTTTTTGGATCGTCTTTTCCTCGTTAAAACAGGGATTGATGTCAATGTTAGTTACTATACCATGGCTCAACGAATTGTGACCGTTATAGCTGGTGTTGTAACAGGAGCTATCGGAGTGAGTGTGCCTCGTCTCAGTTACTATCTAGGAAAAGGCGATAAGGAAGCCTATGTCGCACTTGTTAACAGAGGCAGTCGAATCTTTAACTTCTTTATCATTCCACTGAGTTTTGGACTCATGGTTTTAGGACCAAATGCCATCCTACTTTACGGTAGTGAAAAATATATCGGAGGTGGTATCTTAACCTCTCTCTTCGCTTTTCGTACGATTATCCTGGCCTTAGATACCATTCTTGGTTCCCAAATTCTCTTTACAAATGGCTATGAAAAACGAATCACAGTTTACACAGTCTTTGCTGGGCTACTCAATTTGGGATTAAATAGTCTCCTCTTTTTCAACAATATCGTGGCTCCTGAATACTACTTACTGACAACTATGCTATCAGAGGCCTCTCTACTTGTTTTCTATATCATTTTCATCCATAGAAAACAACTCATCCACTTAGGACATATCTTTAGCTATACTGTTCGATACTCGCTCTTTTCACTTTCCTTTGTAGGAATTTATTTCCTGATTAATTTCTTGTATCCCGTGGATATGGTCATTAATTTGCCATTTTTGATTAATACTGGTTTGATTGTCTTGCTATCAGCCATCTCTTATATTGGTCTACTTGCCTTCACAAAAGATAGCATTTTCTATGAATTTTTAAACCATGTCCTAGCCTTAAAAAATAAATTCAAAAAATCTTAGGAGTATAGAATGAAACAACTAACCATTGAAGATGCCAAACAAATTGAATTAGAAATTTTGGATTATATTGATATTCTCTGTAAAAAGCACAATATCAACTATATTATTAACTACGGTACTCTGATTGGGGCGGTTCGACATGAGGGCTTTATTCCTTGGGACGACGATATTGATCTGTCCATGCCTCGAGAAGACTACCAACGATTTATAAACATTTTTCAAAAGGAGAAAAGCAAATATAAGCTCCTTTCCTTAGAAACTGATAAGAACTACTTTAACAACTTTATCAAAATAACTGACAGTACGACCAAAATTATTGATACTCGGAATACAAAAACATATGAGTCAGGTGTTTTTATCGATATTTTCCCTATGGATCGCTTTGATGATCCTAAGGTCATTGATACTTGTTATAAACTGGAAAGCTTCAAACTTCTGTCTTTCAGTAAACACAAAAATATTGTCTATAAAGATAGCCTTTTAAAAGATTGGATACGAACAGCATTCTGGTTACTCCTTCGACCTGTTTCTCCTCGTTATTTCGCACATAAAATCGAGAAAGAAATTCAAAAATATAGTCGTAAGGATGGGCAGTATATGGCTTTTATCCCTTCTAAATTTAAGGAAAAGGAAGTCTTCCCAAGTGGTACCTTCGATAAAACAATCAATCTTCCCTTTGAAAATTTAAGCCTTCCAGCACCTGAAAAATTTGATACTATTTTGACACAATTTTATGGAGATTATATGACCCTACCACCAGAAGAAAAACGCTTCTACAGTCATGAATTTCACGCTTATAAATTGGAGGATTAGGATGCAGTATTTAGAAAAAGAAGAAATTAAAGAAATTCAACTAGCCCTGCTAGACTATATTGATGAGACTTGTAAGAAACATGATATTCCTTATTTTCTAAGTTATGGAACCATGCTTGGAGCTATCCGCCACAAAGGTATGATTCCCTGGGACGATGATATCGATATTTCCCTTTATCGTGAAGATTATGAGCGCTTATTGAAAATTATTGAGGAAGAAGACAATCCACGTTATAAGGTTCTATCCTACGACACTTCTTCTTGGTACTTCCATAATTTCGCATCGATTTTGGATACTTCTACTGTTATCGAAGATCATGTTAAGTACAAGCGTCATGACACCAGTCTCTTTATCGATGTCTTCCCAATTGATCGCTTTACAGACTTGAGCATTGTCGACAAGAGTTATAAGTATGTAGCCCTTCGTCAACTAGCTTATATTAAAAAATCACGCGCAGTTCACGGTGACAGCAAGTTAAAAGATTTTCTAAGATTATGTAGCTGGTACGCCCTCCGATTTGTCAATCCCCGTTACTTTTACAAGAAAATTGATCAGCTAGTCAAAAATGCTGCAACTAACACTCCTCAATATGAGGGAGGAATTGGTATTGGTAAAGAAGGAATGAAAGAAGTCTTCCCAGTTGATACCTTTAAAGAACTCATCTTAACTGAGTTTGAAGGCCGTATGTTGCCCGTCCCTAAAAAATATGATCAATTTTTAACCCAGATGTATGGGGATTATATGACACCACCATCAAAGGAAATGCAAGAATGGTATAGCCACAGTATTAAAGCTTATCGCAAAAGCTGATTAAGCAGTAGTTTACAAGAAAAAATATGGCTCTATAATATTTGTAGTGGGTAAATCTCCTATAAATATTATGGAGCCTATTTTTGTGTAGAAAAAAAGTCCCA
>NZ_JAHZPT010000002.1:0-134164 GCF_019929545.1 Streptococcus mitis | reverse complement strand
TTGAATGTGCCAACTAAATGAGACACATACAGTTGATTTTTTCTTTTGTGATAAGAGTGGAGTTTTTAGAGGTGCCCTTATAAATAATGTTCTGCGACGGCTGCATCTCCTGGATAGGCTTCTTTCTTGCCTTGGACGATTTGGTAGCAATCGGCTCCCTTACCAGCGATAATCACAGCATCTAATTCGTGACTTGTGATAGCCATCGCTGCCTTGATGGCTTCTTGGCGATCCGCAATTTTTTCAACAGGATGATTGATGTAGCTACTAATTTCATCTGCAATGGTCATTGGGTCTTCATAGTTGGGATCATCAGCAGTCAGAAAGACTTGAATCTCAGGATGTTGATTAAGGAGGAGGCCAAAGTCCTTACGACGGCTTTCTCCTTTATTTCCTGTCGAACCCAGAACCAGAGCAATTTTTCCAGTTTGATGAGTTTCTACAACATTGATTAGTTTTTTCAGACTATCCCCATTGTGGGCGTAGTCGATGAAGACCTTGGCTCCATTTTTCTGGGTGAGGACTTCCATACGACCAGGAACGCGGGTTGCAGCGATTCCTTTTTTGATGTCTTCAAGACTAGCTCCGAGACGGAGGCAAGCAAGTCCAGCAGCAACGGCATTTTCTTGATTGAAGTGGCCAATGAGTTGGATATCATAATCTCCAGCGAGTTTACTCGTAGCTGAAAAACTAAAGGCTTTGGAATTCTCGATTTGGTTGCTCGACTGACTACCGTAGAAATCATGGTCTTGATCATCGACTTGTTCTTTCAAGACAGAAAAGTGGTCCATGTCACTGTTAATGATGACTGCTCGGCTATTTTCCATCAAGAGACGTTTGTGGTAGAAGTAGTCTTCAAAGCTAGGGTGTTCAATCGGGCCGATATGGTCGGGGCTGATATTGAGGAAAACTCCCACATCAAAGGTTAGACCATAGACACGTTTGACCAGATAGGCCTGACTGGATACCTCCATGATGAGGTGAGTACGGTCATTTTGCACAGCTTGATGCATCATGTCAAAGAGGTCAATGCTCTCAGGGGTTGTCAATGCAGACTTAAAGAAAGTCTTGCCATCTAGAGTTGTGTTCATGGTCGAGAGCATAGCAGGTCGATGCCCTTGAGATAAGATGTTATAAGCGAAATAGGCTGCTGTTGTTTTACCTTTGGTTCCAGTGAAGGCAAGGAGTTTGAGCTTTTTCTGTGGATTTCCATAAAATTCCATAGCCACTAAACTCATGGCTTTCTTGATATCACTGACGATAATAGCAGGAATACCAACTTCATAATCCTGCTCAGCTACGTACCAACCGAGGCCTTGAGAGATGGCAGAAATCAGAAATTCCTTCTTAAAGGCAGCACCCTTGACGAAAAAGAGGCTCTTCTCTTTGGCCTTGCGGCTGTCATAGCAGATAGTGTCAAATATGACATGGCTGTAGTTGTAGTGATAATGTCCTTGGTCGATAATCTCACGGAAGAGATCATCTTTCTTTAAAATATCTAATACGGTTTCAATCTTAATCATACTTTCTATTGTAAACCGAAAGTCGTAAATTTACAAGTGACAAGGAAAAGTTTATAATGGAAGATGAGGAAGTTTTCCTAGTGATTAAAATTAAATGAGGAATCTATGTCTAACGAAAACAATCACCAGCAGGCCCAGATGTTACGGGGGACTGCTTGGCTAACGGCTAGTAACTTTATCAGTCGCCTGCTTGGGGCCATCTATATTATCCCTTGGTACATCTGGATGGGGTCTTATGCGGCTACAGCAAATGGTCTCTTTACTATGGGCTACAATATCTATGCCTGGTTCTTGCTGATTTCAACAGCGGGTATTCCAGTTGCGGTTGCCAAGCAAGTGGCCAAGTACAATACCATGCGAGAAGAAGAGCATAGCTTTGCCCTGATTCGGAGCTTTTTAGGCTTTATGACAGGACTAGGTCTGGTCTTTGCTTTGGTCTTGTATGTCTTTGCTCCTTGGCTAGCAGATTTGTCGGGTGTAGGGAAAGACCTGATCCCAATCATGCAGAGCTTGGCTTGGGCGGTCTTGATTTTCCCATCTATGAGTGTGATTCGAGGCTTCTTCCAAGGGATGAATAACCTGAAACCTTATGCCATGAGCCAAATCGCTGAGCAGGTCATTCGTGTTATCTGGATGCTCTTAGCTACCTTTATCATTATGAAGCTCGGTTCAGGAGACTACCTAGCAGCGGTTACCCAATCTACCTTTGCTGCTTTTGTTGGTATGGTAGCTAGTTTTGCAGTTTTGATCTATTTCCTTGCCAAAGAAGGATTACTTAAAAGAGTCCTTGAAACAGGAGATAAGATAAACAGCAAGCGTCTTTTGGTCGACACCATTAAGGAAGCCATTCCTTTTATCCTGACAGGGTCTGCTATCCAGCTTTTCCAGATTTTGGACCAAAATACCTTTATCAATAGCATGAAGTGGTTTACCAACTATAGTAAAGAAGACTTAGTTGTCATGTTTTCTTATTTCTCTGCCAATCCTAATAAAATCACTATGATTTTGATTTCTGTTGGGGTTTCGATTGGGAGTGTAGGCTTGCCACTTTTGACTGAAAACTATGTTAAGGGGGACTTGAAGGCGGCTTCTCGTCTAGTTCAGGACAGCATTACCATGCTTTTCTTATTCCTGCTGCCAGCAACGGTTGGAGTGGTCATGGTAGGAGAACCTCTCTATACAGTTTTCTATGGCAAGCCAGATAGTTTGGCTATGGGCTTGTTTGTCTTTGCAGTTTTGCAGTCTACTATTTTAGGCTTGTACATGGTTTTGTCTCCAATGCTTCAAGCCATGTTCCGCAACCGCAAGGCCGTTCTCTATTTTATCTATGGTTCCATTGCCAAGCTGGTTTTACAACTGCCAACCATTGCTCTCTTTCACAGTTATGGACCTTTGATTTCCACAACCATCGGCCTCATTATTCCTAATGTTTTGATGTATCGGGATATTTGTAAGGTAACAGGTGTGCATCGAAAGGTAATCTTGAAGCGAACCATTTTAATCAGTTTGTTAACTCTTTTCATGTTCCTTGTAGTAGGAACAATGCAGTGGATTTTAGGATTTGTTTTCCAACCAAGTGGACGCTTTTGGAGTTTCCTTTATGTAGCTCTTGTTGGTGCCATGGGAGGAGGAATTTATGGATTTTTGAGTCTTCGCACTCGCTTGTTGGACAAGGTGATTGGCCAAGCTCAAGCAGATCGCCTGCGAGCAAAATTAAAGATTTCTCAATAATTTTTTATAAATAAAGGGAATGATTTGAACGTTTCTATCATGGAATGATTGAATTATTCTCTTTTTTATTATTTTGTAGAATGATTTCTATAGTTTGTGGATGGAATAATTGATTTTTTCAAAAAACTATTGACTAAATAAAACTAAAATTGTATAACAAGACAAATATTTAAATCAGGAGGTTCTGGAAATGAAAAAGTCTAAGGCCAAGTATGCAACACTTGCAGGTGTCGTGTTAAGTGCAGGTATCCTGCTAAGTGCATGTGGGAACTCAACTAGCGCTTCTAAAACATATAACTATGTTTACTCAAGTGATCCATCTAGCTTGAACTATCTAGCAGAAAACCGGGCAACAACCAATGATATTGTGACCAATCTGGTAGATGGTCTCATGGAAAATGATCAGTATGGGAACTATGTCCCATCCTTGGCAGAGGATTGGACTGTTTCTCAGGACGGTTTAACCTATACCTATAAACTTCGTAAAGATATTAAAAAGATATTAAATGGTATACTGCAGATGGAGACGAGTATGCTCCTGTAACTGCCCAAGATTTTGTAACTGGTTTGAAATATGCGGCTGATAAAAAATCAGAAGCCTTGTACTTGGTGCAAGAATCCGTTGCTGGTTTAGATGACTACATCACTGGTAAAACAAGCGACTTTTCAACTGTCGGAGTTAAGGCTCTAGATGACCAAACCGTTCAATATACTTTGACACGACCAGAATCTTACTGGAACTCAAAAACAACTTCAACCATTCTCTTCCCAGTCAATGCGGATTTCTTGAAATCAAAAGGGGATGATTTTGGGAAGGTAGACCCATCTAGTATTTTGTACAATGGACCTTTCTTGATGAAATCCTTTGTTTCAAAATCTGTCATTGAATTCAAGAAAAATCCGAACTACTGGGATGCTAAAAATGTCTTTGTAGATGATGTGAAATTGGCTTATTATGATGGTAGTGACCAAGATGCACTGGCTCGTAACTTTGTAGAGGGTGCTTATAGCTACGCTCGCCTTTATCCAAATAGTTCAAGTTTTGAAGGAATTAAAGAAAAGAATAAGGACAATATCATTTATAGTTTACAGGATGCTACTTCTTACTTCTTAAACTTTAACCTAGATAGAAAATCTTATAAATTCACTTCCAAGACAAGTGATGCTGAAAAGAAATCGACTCAAGAAGCGGTTCTTAACAAGAACTTCCGTCAAGCCATTAATTTTGCCTATGACCGTACAGCTTACGGGGCTCAATCTCAGGGAGAAGATGGTGCAACTAAGATTTTGCGTAACTTGGTTGTTCCTCCAAACTTCGTAAGTATCAACGGAAAAGACTTTGGTGAAGTAGTAGCCTCTAAGATGGTCAATTATGGTAAGGAATGGCAAGGGATCAACTTTGCGGATGCTCAGGATCCATACTACAATGCTGAAAAAGCCAAGGCTAAATTTGCAGAAGCTAAGAAAGAACTCCAAGCTAAAGGAGTCCAATTTCCTATCCACTTGGACATGACAGTTGACCAAGCTGCTAAAAAGGGTGTCCAAGAGGCAAACTCTATGAAGCAATCTATTGAGGCAGCTTTAGGTTCAGAAAATGTTGTAATTGATATTCAACAACTCACTACTGAAGATTATGACAATACAAGCTATTTGGCTCAGACAGCAGCTCAGAAGGATTATGATCTTTACAACGGTGGTTGGGGTCCTGATTACCAAGATCCTTCAACCTATCTTGATGTCTTTAACGTTAATTCTGGTGGTTTGATGCAAAATCTAGGTTTAGAGCCAGGTGAAGCCAATGACAAGGCCAAGGCTGTTGGACTAGATGTCTACACTCAAATGTTGGAAGAAGCTAATAAGGAACAAGATCTTGCAAAACGCTATGACAAGTATGCCGATATCCAAGCGTGGTTGGTAGATAGTGCTTTAGCAATTCCAAATGTATCTAAGGGTGGAACACCAGTATTGAGAAAAACAGTTCCTTTCTCAGAACCATATTCATTGGCTGGTAATAAAGGTATCGAATCATATAAATACCTCAAAGTACAAGATAAGACAGTCACAAAAGAAGAATATGAAAAAGCCAAAGAAAAATGGTTGAAAGAAAAAGAAGAATCCAATAAAAAAGCCCAAGAAGAATTGGCAAAACATGTCAAATAAGGATTTTTCAAGAAAAACGATGGTTTCGAAAGAAGCTGTCGTTTTTTAATAGAATGATGGCGAATTTGGAAGAAAAGTGCTTACATTTTTTAATTGGTTTATTAAATTTATGTTATAATGAATATAATAAAAGTTGCGAGAAGTTATTTTCGAAGGTCTCTCATAGCTAATTGAGGATACATAGATTAAATTAATTTTATAGGAGGGATGCTGTCTACTATAAACCTAAGATAAAACGTAACAAATGGTAAGTTCTTCTTTTATGTGAAGAGTGCTTATCTGCCTATTTACTGATAGTTATGGAGGTATCATCATGGGCGCTATTATGGAGTTTGCAACAGAAAAACAGATTGCATCATTTCTTTCAACTTGCCACATTGAAGGGCAAAAGAATTTTCTGATGGCTTTTAAGAAAAAGACCTGGTTGAAATCCTTTATTGATTTTTTCATTATAGGCGGTTCCTACTATGTTCAGTCGAGTGTGAAGCCTAAGATTCTGGCATTCACACCTAAGGGAATCTACTTGATGGACATCAGTGATGTAACTGAAAATCGTTCTAATCAAGTCGTAGAGATGCCTTGGAATCGAGTCAAAGATTTTACTTATAAGACCGTCTTGAATACAGTTAGGCTGAACTGGCACTATAAAAATGAAGACTATATTTTTTCCGTGGATGTCGGTCAGGTTAGTCAGCATGTGGGTCAATATCAATTTAATAAAGAGCATTATGACTATTTAGTCCAACAGGATTTCTTTCGTTCACAGTAAACCCTAGCAATCATTTTCACAAAAGAATCTGGAAGCTTTTCTGGATTCTTTTTTGGCTTTACTCGATAAGTCTATAGTTTGAAACTATAACTAGCTCTTGAAAAGAAGAAAATGAGTTGATGAAAATAAGTGGTACAATAGTTACTATAGATTTGGAGGTATTGTATGAGCAAGGAATTACACATTAACACAATTTTGGCCCAGGCGGGCATTAAATCAGATGAAGCGACAGGAGCTTTGGTGACACCGCTTCATTTTTCAACGACCTATCAGCATCCAGAGTTTGGTAAATCTACTGGATTTGACTATACGCGCACCAAAAACCCAACTCGCAGTAAGGCTGAAGAAGTCTTGGCGGCTATTGAGTCAGCAGACTATGCCCTAGCGACTAGCTCAGGGATGTCAGCTATTGTACCGGCCTTTAGCGTTTTTCCAGTAGGAAGTAAGGTCTTGGCTGTCCGTGACCTTTATGGTGGTTCTTTCCGCTGGTTCAATCAAGTGGAGCAGGAAGGCCGTTTCCATTTTACCTATGCCAATACAGAAGAAGAGTTGACTGCCGAGTTAGAAAAGGACGTGGATGTTCTCTATATCGAAACGCCAACCAATCCCTTGATGTTGGAATTTGATATCGAAAAACTAGCAAAATTAGCTCATGCTAAGGGTGCTAAAGTGTTGGTGGACAATACCTTCTACAGCCCTATCTACCAACGTCCGATTGAAGATGGAGCAGATATCGTTCTCCATTCAGCAACCAAGTATCTAGCAGGGCACAATGATGTTTTGGCTGGAGTGGTTGTGACCAATAGTTTAGAACTATACGAAAAGCTTTTCTACAATCTCAATACGACAGGGGCAGTCTTGTCTCCATTTGACAGTTATCAATTGATTCGTGGTCTCAAGACCTTGTCTCTTCGTATGGAGCGCTCAACAGCTAACGCTCAAGAAGTGGTTGCCTTTTTGAAGGATTCTCCAGCAGTTAAGGAAGTTCTCTACACTGGTCGTGGAGGCATGATTTCCTTTAAAGTAGCGGATGAAACACGCATTCCTCACATTTTGAACAGTCTTAAGGTCTTCTCTTTTGCGGAAAGTTTGGGTGGGGTAGAAAGTCTCATTACTTATCCAACGACGCAAACTCACGCTGATATTCCAGCAGAAGTACGCCATTCTTATGGTTTGACAGATGACCTCTTGCGCTTGTCAATTGGGATTGAGGATGCTAGAGATTTGATTGCAGATTTGCGCCAAGCCTTGGAAGGATAAGACAAAGATGGGAAAATATGATTTTACAAGCCTACCCAATCGTATAGGGCACCATACCTATAAATGGAAAGAGGCAGAAACGGATAGTGAAGTCTTGCCAGCTTGGATAGCGGATATGGACTTTGTAGTCTTGCCTGAAATCCGCCAAGCCGTGCAGACTTACGCTGATCAACTGGTTTATGGCTATACCTATGCCAGTGAAGAGTTAATTAAGGAAGTTCAAAAGTGGGAAGCCACACAACACGGTTACCACTTTGATAAAGAGGCTCTTGTCTTTATCGAGGGTGTGGTACCAGCCATCTCAACAGCTATTCAAGCCTTTACAAAAGAAGGCGAAGCGGTTCTGATTAACACACCTGTCTATCCCCCCTTTGCTCGCAGTGTCAAGTTGAACAACCGTAGATTGATTACTAATTCTTTGGTGGAAAAGGATGGTCTGTTTGAGATTGACTTTGATCAACTTGAAAAGGATTTGGTGGAAGAAGAGGTCAAACTCTATATTCTTTGCAACCCTCACAATCCTGGTGGACGTGTTTGGGAAAAGGAAGTGTTGGAGAAGATTGGCCAACTCTGCCAAAAACACGGTGTTTTCTTGGTTTCAGATGAGATTCACCAAGATTTGGCCCTCTTTGATCACAAGCATCATTCCTTCAATACCATCAATCCTGACTTTAAAGAATTTGCTATCGTCTTGAGTAGTGCCACTAAAACCTTTAATATTGCTGGAACAAAAAATTCATATGCAGTTATTGAAAATCCTAAGTTGCGAGTGGCTTACCAGAAACGCCAGTTGGCCAATAACCAGCATGAAATTTCAGGCTTGGGTTATTTGGCGACAGAAGCTGCCTATCGATACGGTAAAGATTGGCTAGAGGAACTCAAGCAAGTCTTTGAAGACCATATCAATTATGTGGTGGATTTATTTGGAAAAGAGACTAAAATCAAGGTCATGAAGCCGCAAGGAACCTACTTGATTTGGCTTGATTTTTCAGCCTATGACCTGACTGATGAAACATTGCAAGAGATGTTGAGAAATGAAGCCAAGGTTATCCTCAACCGTGGTTTGGATTTTGGAGAGGAAGGGAGTCTCCATGCCCGTCTCAATGTAGCTATGCCTAAATCTCTGCTGCAAGAAGTGTGTCAGCGAATTGTGACGACTTTTGCTAAACTTTAAAAATCCAGCCTTCTAGGAGAAAAGTATCCTTAGAAGGCTATTTTCATAGGGGAAAATATGGTATAATAAAAAGATAAGGTAAAGGTAAAAATATGGCTAAATTGATTCCGGGGAAAGTCCGTATCGAAGGCGTTGCCCTTTATGAAACTGGTAAGGTTGACATTATCAAGGAAAAGAACAATCGGCTCTACGCTCGCGTTGCAGAAGAAGAACTGCGCTATAGTTTAGAGGATGATTTGGTTTTTTGTGCCTGCGATTTTTTCCAAAAGAGGGGCTACTGTGTGCATTTGGCAGCTCTGGAACATTTTCTGAAAAATGATGAGCGTGGTCAGGAAATCTTGCAGGGTCTGGAAGAAGGTTATGAGGAAAAAGAGGCCGTTGAAACCAAGGTGACCTTGGGTGGAAAATTTTTGGAACGAATCTTATCTCCAAAATCAGACCGAACCTATGAGTTGTCAGCTGTGGGTCAGGTGGAAGCAGGAAGCAATCATATCTTGTGGACTCTGAGAATCGGGCAAATCAATAGCCAAAAATACTACGTCATTCGGGATATTCCGCTCTTTTTAAAAGTCGTCGAGAAGAGAAAACCTTATATGATTGGCAAGATTTATGAGGAGTCTCTTTCTTGGGAAGCCTTTGATGAAGCCAGCCAAGAGCTTCTTACTTTCTTGCGCGGACTAACGGAGGAAGGACTGACTCCAGACCTCTTTTTCCAAAATCAAGGCCGACACCTTTTTTTCCCTCTGACCTTTTTTGAGCAGGGTGTGAATTTACTGATGACCCTGCCCCATTTTCAATTTGACCATCAAGTAGATAGTTACCAAACCCTGCTTTTTCAAGATATGAATGCGGATGCCAATCTATTTGCCTTTACAGTAACAGAATACTCTGACTATTTTGAAATGGAAATCAGCGAGAGCCCTAGGGTCAATGTCTTTTATCAGGGGACTGTACTTTTCCATAAAGGACAGGTTTATTTTCTAACAGACCAGCAGGTGCGTCTTCTCAAGGAAATCAAAGCGTTGCCTTTGGATCAGCATGGAAAGAAATACTTGCAATTTGATAGCAGTGACCGCGATAAGTTGGCTTCCTGTTTAACTCTTTTTAGCCAGATGGGGACCGTTTCAGCTCCAGAACGTCTACATATCAAAACTTTTGAGCCCTCTTTTTACTTTGACAGGGAAGAAGACAATCGGATTCGTTTAGAAATTCAGTTTGATTATGGAGACAGGAAGGTATCTAGCCGACAAGAGCTAGAAGAATTACCTTTTTCGAGTGATGCTGACTTAGAAGAAAGAATTTTCCAAGTCTGTTTGGTAGCTGGTTTTGAAGCAGACTTTCAATCTTGGCGTCAGGCCTTAAAAGTAGAGTCTGTCTATCATTTCTTCCATGAAATCATTCCAGTCTTTGAAAAACTTGGGAATGTTGAACTATCAGACAAGTTAGAAGAGCTTTATAGTCTAGCAAGTCCTCAAGTGCAAATTGCTTCCAAGGGAGGTCTCTTGGAAATCCAGTTTGATTTTCAAGATATTGCCCAAGAGGAAATTGACCAAGCCATGCAGGCCTTGGTTGCCAACAAGGATTTTTATATTGATTCGTCCAATCAAGTCTACTTTTTCGATGAAGAAACCAAGAAAATTCGACAAAATCTACAGGAACTGGGGCAATTTGAGTTAAAAGATGGGGCCTTGCAGACTCGAAAATCCTTGGCTTATAGTTTGGCTCATCTCTTTGAAGGACGTGACCGTGTTTCTTTTTCACAAGAATTCCAGAATTTGGCCTACGATTTGACGCATCCAGAGGACTTCCCTAGACAAGAAACTCAGGTTCAGGCTGATCTGCGAGATTATCAGGAAAAGGGAATCGGCTGGTTACAAATGCTCCATTATTATGGTTTTGGTGGGATTTTGGCTGATGATATGGGATTGGGGAAAACCCTCCAGACCATTGCTTTTTTGACTAGTCAAGTGACAAAAGAAAGCCGGGTCCTGATTTTAGCTCCGTCAGGTTTGATTTACAACTGGGCAGATGAATTTCAGAAGTTTGCCCCACAGTTGGATGTAGCTGTTGTTCATGGCTTGAAAGCTAGTCGTGAAGAGATTCTTGCTGAGAGCCATCAAATCTATGTGACGAGTTATGCTACCTTCCGTCAGGACAGTGAGCTTTATCAGGGGATGGCCTTTGACTTCCTTTTCTTAGATGAGGCTCAGGTCATGAAAAATGCCCAAACTAAGATTGCTCAGACCTTGAGACAATTTGTGGTGCCGTCAGTTTTTGCTTTGTCAGGAACTCCTATTGAAAACCATCTGGGTGAGTTGTGGTCTATTTTCCAAATCGTTATGCCGGGACTTTTGCCAAGGAAGAAAGAATTTATGAAATTACCAGCTGAGCGAGTGGCTCAGTTTATCAAGCCTTTCGTGATGCGACGCAAGAAAGAAGAAGTTCTGACTGAATTACCAGACTTGATTGAAGTGGTTTATAAAAATGAACTGGAAGACCAGCAGAAGGCTATCTACCTAGCCCAGTTACAACAGATGCGGGACCGTCTGGCTCAAGTTTCAGATCAGGAATTTCATCGAAGTCGGGTGGAAATCTTATCTGGTCTGATGCGTTTGCGTCAAATTTGTGATACTCCTGCCCTCTTTATGGAAGATTATCAGGGAGCCAGTGGCAAACTGGATAGTCTTCGAGACCTGCTGGTCCAGGTGGCAGACGGTGGACACCGTGTCTTGATTTTCTCGCAGTTCAAGGGAATGTTAGAGAAAATAGAACAAGAACTGCCAGACTTGGGCTTGACTTCCTTTAAAATTACGGGTTCAACCCCAGCCAAGGAAAGACAAGACATGACCAAAGCCTTTAACCAAGGGGAAAGAGATGCCTTTCTGATTTCCCTCAAGGCTGGTGGTGTCGGTCTGAATCTGACAGGTGCTGATACGGTTATTTTGGTTGACCTTTGGTGGAATCCTGCGGTGGAAGCGCAAGCTATTGGCCGTGCCCATCGGATGGGTCAGGAAGAAACGGTTGAGGTTTATCGCTTAGTGACCAGGGGAACCATTGAAGAAAAAATTCAGGAACTCCAAGAACAAAAGAAACATCTGGTGTCACAAGTATTGGATGGAACAGAGTCACGTGGCAGTCTCAGCCTAGCAGAAATTAGAGAAATTTTGGGAATTTCTGAAGCCAGCACTTGAAAAATCAAGACAATACGCTATAATGAAGTGTTGAAAGGAAATAGAAAATGAGAGAAGAACGATTTCCATTGGTGTCAGATGATGAGATCATGTTGACTGAGATGCCGGTTATGGACCTCTATGATGAATCTGACTTTATCAGTAATATCAAGGGAGAATACCGTGATAAGAATTATCTGGAGTGGGCACCTATTACTGAAGAAAAACCAGCAAAACCGATTGAAAAGCCCGTAGAGAAACCTAAGAAGGCTGGTTTAGGAGTTAAAAAAGAAGGAAAGAGCTATGCGGAGGTGGCACGTGAAGAAGCGCGTGCGGACTTGAAAAAGAAACGTTCAGCAAGTTATCTGACTAAAGATATTACTCCTACAAGGCGCCCTTCTCAGCAACGTTTGGATAGACAGGGCAATCAACCTACTGCGCCTTTCCAAAAGGAAAATCCTGGTGAATTTGTTAAATATAGTCAAAAATTGACCCAGTCTCATTACATCTTGGCGGAAGAAGTGAACAATATTTCGACTCAAGCTGAGCCAAAAGAAACTTCAGGCCCAAAGAAAAACAACTATGATTTTCTGAAGAAGAGCCAAATCTACAATAAAAAGAATCAACAAAAAGAACAAGAACGTCAGGTTGCCCAAGAGTTGAACCTGACAAGAATTACGGAATAGGGGAGAAAACATGTCAAAGACATATCATTTTATCGGAATTAAGGGATCAGGTATGAGTGCCTTGGCCTTGATGTTGCACCAAATGGGACATAAGGTACAGGGTTCAGATGTTGAAAAGTACTACTTTACTCAACGTGGTCTCGAGCAGGCAGGGATTACTATTCTTCCTTTTGATGAAAAGAATCTAGACGGTGATATGGAAATTATCGCTGGAAATGCCTTTCGTCCAGATAACAACGTCGAAATTGCTTATGCAGACCAAAATGGTATCAGCTACAAACGTTACCATGAGTTCCTAGGTAGCTTTATGCGTGACTTTGTTAGCATGGGAGTTGCTGGAGCGCACGGAAAAACTTCAACTACAGGTATGTTGTCTCATGTCTTGTCTCATATCACAGATACTAGCTTCTTGATTGGAGACGGGACTGGTCGTGGTTCAGCCAATGCCAAATATTTTGTCTTCGAATCTGACGAATATGAGCGCCACTTCATGCCTTACCACCCAGAATATTCTATTATCACCAACATCGACTTTGACCATCCAGACTATTTCACAAGTCTAGAGGATGTTTTCAATGCCTTTAACGACTATGCTAAACAAATTACCAAAGGTTTGTTTATCTACGGTGAGGATACTGAATTGCGTAAGATTACGTCTGATGCACCAATTTATTATTATGGTTTTGAAGCAGAAGGTAATGACTTTGTCGCTAGTGATCTTCTTCGTTCAACAACTGGTTCAACCTTCACAGTTCATTTCCGTGGTCAAGAATTAGGGCAATTCCACATTCCAACCTTTGGTCGTCACAATATCATGAATGCGACAGCCGTTATTGGTCTTCTTTACACAGCAGGATTTGATTTGAATTTGGTGCGTGAACACTTGAAAACATTTGCCGGTGTTAAGCGTCGTTTCACTGAGAAAATTGTCAATGACACAGTGATTATCGATGACTTTGCCCACCATCCAACAGAAATCATTGCGACCTTGGATGCGGCTCGTCAGAAATATCCAAGCAAGGAAATTGTAGCAGTCTTCCAACCGCATACCTTTACTAGAACTATTGCCTTGTTGGACGAATTTGCCGACGCTTTGAATCAAGCGGATGCTGTTTATCTAGCGCAAATCTATGGATCTGCTCGTGAAGTAGACAATGGTGATGTTAAGGTAGAAGACCTAGCTAATAAAATTAACAAGAAACACCAAGTGATTACTGTTGAAAATGTTTCTCCACTCCTTGACCATGATAATGCTGTCTATGTCTTTATGGGAGCAGGAGACATCCAAACCTATGAGTATTCATTTGAACGTCTCTTGTCTAACTTGACAAGCAATGTTCAATAGGATTTTCCCATGGAAATTCCAATTAAAATCATTCAGGCAAGTAAGTCTGATTTGGCTGAGATAGAGGTACTTCAGGCTTCATCTTTTCCAGCTGAAAAGCAGCAACCTTCCCATATTTTAGAAGAAAGTATCCGTAAGTATGCGGATACCTTTCTTCTAGCTAGGGATGAAAATCAGCTTCTGGGCTATGTTCTAGGTGGTCCTTACCCACACAATCCGAAATGTCTAGAAATACATTCTTTAGTCATCGAGGGTGACCATCAGAGACAGGGCTTAGGAACGCTTCTTCTTGCGGCTTTGAAAGATGTGGCAGTTAAGCTGGATTACAAAGCTATTCGTTTGAAGAGTCCGGATGAGTTGCTTTCCTATTTTGAAATGAACGGTTTTATTGATGAAGAAGAGACAGATTCGCTTTATGCAGCTAGTCAAGGTTTTAGTATGATTTGGTTTAATCTCTTTTTTTAGGAGGCACAATGAAAATCAGGAAAGCAAGATTAGAAGATTTAGATCGTATCGTCGAGATTGAACTAGAGAATTTCTCGATAGAAGAAGCCATTCCTCGCTCTGTTTTTGAGGCGCATTTGCGAGAGATTCGGACCTCGTTTCTGGTTGCAGAAAAAGAAGGCAGAATCATGGGGTATATAGAAGGGCCAGTTGGACCACACCGCCATCTGCAAGATCAGTCTTTTACAGAAGAGATAGAAGATTATAGTCATGAACCTGGTGGTTATATCTCTGTGACCTGTCTTTCTATTGCCGAGGAGGCACAGGGCCTTGGACTTGGTCAGAAATTACTAACAGCCTTGAAAGAACTAGCTCTTGAACACGAAAGAGAAGGCATTAACCTAACCTGTCATGACTATCTCATTACTTACTACGAAAAACATGGATTTGTCAATGAAGGCCTGTCCCAGTCAACCTTTGCAGGGGAAACTTGGTATGATATGGTCTGGGAAGCTAAAAAATAAGCTAGAAAAGCATGCTAGGTTGCTTTTCTTTCGTTTTTAAGATATAATATTATGGATTGTCAACGAGGAGGATAAACTTTTGAGTGAAAAGTCAAGAGAAGACGAAAAATTAAGCTTTAAAGAGCAGATTTTACGTGATTTAGAAAAAGTAAAACGTTATGAAGGGATTCGTCAAGAGGCCGCTGAACTTGATGAAAAAAAATCAGCTTTGTCTGTCCCTGACACAAAAATTGCTGATGAAGAAGTGATGAATGCATCCCTATCAGCTGTTGAAAAAATTATGGAGAATGCACCACGTGTTCCACAGCATCCTAGTGAAGATGTGCCTGCATCACCGGCGAAGGAACTAAGAGAGGAAGCTCCAATCGTTCCTAGTCACCCTAGTCAAGATGTTCCAGCTTCACCAGCTGAAGCAAGTTCATCAAGACCGGTTCCAGGGCCAGAGACTAATCGTCCACAAAAGGTCGAAAGAGATTTGAACACAACTCCAACAAGAGTAGCTGTTTCTTATAGAACCGAAGAACCAAAAGAGACACAAGCAGAAGCGCCAAGACCTGAACCGGTCGTTGAAGCTGAAGCTGTTGACGTGATTTCTGAAACTCCACGTCGTAGTCGTCGTGAGACAGTTAAACCTGTTAAGAAGAAAAAATCACATTTGAAAGCTTTCTTCATTTCTCTATTGATTTTCCTTGCCTTGATTTCAGCAGGTGGTTACTTTGGTTACCAGTATGTTCAATCATCTTTATTACCAGTTGATGCAAATTCTAAGGAATATGTAACGGTTCAAATCCCAGAAGGATCCAATGTCCAAGAGATTGGATCAGCACTTGAACATTCTGGTGTGATTAAACACGGTGTGATTTTTGCTTTTTATGCTAAATATAAGAATTATTCAGATTTGAAGGCTGGATATTACAATTTGCAAAAGAGCATGAGTACAGAGGATATCATTAAGGAACTCCAAAAAGGTGGTACTCCTGAACCTCAAGAACCTTCACTTGCAGATTTGACCATTCCAGAGGGATATACAATTGAGCAAATTGCCCAAGCTGTAGGCCAATTACAAGGTGAATTTAAAGAACCTTTGACAGCGGAAGCTTTCTTGGCTAAAGTGCAAGATGACAACTTTATCAGTCAAGAAGTTGCTAAATATCCAAATCTACTTGAAAGCTTGCCAACGAAAGAAAGTGGAGCTCGTTACCGTTTGGAAGGTTATCTTTTCCCAGCGACCTACTCTATCAAGGAAAGCACGACTATTGAAAGCTTAATTGATGAGATGTTGGCAGCTATGGATAAGACCTTGACTCCGCACTATAGTGCAATCAAGTCTAAAAACTTGACAGTCAATGAATTGCTAACAATTGCTTCACTTGTTGAAAAAGAAGGTGCTAAGACTGAAGACCGTAAGTTGATTGCAGGTGTCTTCTACAACCGTTTGAATCTTGGTATGCCACTTCAAAGCAATATTGCAATCTTGTATGCTCAAGGCAAACTTGGCCAAAATATTAGCCTAGCAGATGATGCTGGAATTGACACATCGATTAATTCACCATATAATGTTTATACCAAACCTGGTTTGATGCCTGGTCCAGTAGATAGTCCAAGTCAGGACGCGATTGAAGCAAGTATCAACCAAACAAAGAGTGAGAACCTCTACTTTGTAGCCAATGTTACAGATGGTAAAGTCTATTACGCAGTGACACAGGAAGAACATGATCGTAATGTAGCTGAGCACGTCAATAGCAAGCTTACTCAAAATAGTAGTTCAAACTAAGACTACACAAATGAGAATCTCAGATAGAGATTCAATATTATCGAAGGAAAGTTGAGAAAAATGGCAGAAAAAACATATCCTATGACCCTTGAGGAAAAGGAAAAACTTGAAAAAGAATTAGAAGAATTGAAATTGGTCCGCCGTCCAGAAGTGGTAGAACGCATTAAGATTGCCCGTTCATACGGTGACCTTTCTGAAAACAGTGAGTACGAAGCAGCTAAGGATGAACAAGCCTTTGTCGAAGGACAAATCTCTAGCTTGGAAACGAAAATCCGTTATGCTGAAATCGTCAATAGTGACTCAGTTGCCCAAGACGAAGTAGCGATTGGTAAAACAGTCACTATCCAAGAAATTGGTGAGGATGAAGAAGAAGTTTATATTATCGTTGGTTCAGCGGGTGCAGATGCCTTTGCAGGAAAGGTTTCAAATGAAAGCCCAATTGGACAAGCCTTGATTGGCAAGAAAACAGGTGACACAGCAACCATTGAAACACCTGTTGGTAGCTATGATGTAAAAATTTTGAAGGTTGAAAAAACAGCCTAAAAATAGAAAAAAGGAGTGGGGAGGCAGTGCGCTTCACTCACTCCTTTTTCCATTTTAAATTGAATTGGAGACGTTATGAGTTCAAAGAAGAAAAAAAATAAGATGGAGCGTGGTCTGACCAATCGTCATGTGCAGGTTATGGCCATTGCGGGAACAATCGGAACAGGACTCTTTTTGGGAGCGGGTCGCTCTATTAGCCTAACAGGTCCTTCTATTGTGCTGATTTATATGATTACTGGGGCCTTCATGTTCCTCATGATGCGTGCGGTTGGGGAAATGCTCTATCAAGACCCTGAGCAACATACCTTTATCAATTTTATCACGCGCCATTTGGGTAAGGGCTGGGGTTATTTCTCAGTTTGGTCCTACTGGCTATCCGTTGTCTTTATCGGTATGGCGGAAATTACAGCCATCTCTCACTACGTTCAGTTTTGGTTCCCTAGCTGGCCAAGTTGGATGATTGAGATTGGATTTTTGACCATTCTAGCCTTGATCAATCTGATTGCGGTGAAGCTCTTTGGGGAAGTTGAGTTTTGGTTTGCGATGGTCAAGATTGTGGCTATTTTAGCCATGATTGCAACAGGAGTCTTTATGGTCTTGACAGGCTTTAAGACACCTCATGGAGTAGCAAGTTTGGCCAATATCACCGACAATTTCTCCCTCTTCCCTAACGGTAGAGTGAACTTTGTCATGGCCTTCCAGATGGTGTTCTTTGCTTACCTCATGATTGAGTTTATCGGGGTAACAACTTCAGAAACTAAAAATCCACGTCAGGTCTTGCCAAAAGCCGTTAAGGAAATTCCTTTGCGTATCGCCTTTTTCTACGGTGGTGCCCTCTTAGCCATCATGGCTATCATTCCATGGCGTGAGCTTGCCTCAGCTGATTCTCCTTTTGTAACAGTATTTGAATTGGCAGGTATCAAGTGGGCAGCGGCCTTGATTAACTTCGTCGTTTTGACCTCAGCAGCATCTGCTCTTAACTCAACCCTTTATTCAACCGGTCGTCATTTGTACCAGATTGCCCATGATTCACCAAATCCATTCTTAAAGGCTATTAAGGCAGATACTCTTTCTCGTCATAACGTGCCACAAAATGCCATCATCGCTTCAGCAATCTTGATTGCCCTAGCAGCCTTTATCAATGTCTTGCCAGGTGTTTCCGATGCCTTTGCCTTGATTACGGCATCATCATCAGGTGTCTATATCGCCATTTATATCTTGATTATGGTGGCTCACCTTAAATACCGCAAGTCACCAGACTTTATGGCGGATGGCTATCTCATGCCCCATTATCGTTTCTTAAATCCTTTAACCATGCTCTTCTTTGCCTTTGTCTTTGTAACCCTCTTTTTACAAGAGTCTACATTTGTCGGAGCAATCGGTTCAGCTATCTGGATTATCGGTTTTGGGATTTACAGCCAGTGGAAATTTAGAAAATAGATTTGAAACTCATCAACTCCGGTTGGTGGGTTTTTGCTAGTTTGACAGTCTATTGAAATAAGACTATAATCAAGCTGTATCAGTTTTCGAGGAGGTTTAGATGTACTTTAGATTGGAAAATAAAGAATCCCATAAATCACAAGAAATAGGGAATCTGATTCGTGTTTATAACCGTTCAAAAAGAGAAGAGGCTGAAAGTGAGCCACTTAATCTTTATGTCGAAGATGAAAAGGGCAATCTCATGGCAGGTTTGATAGCAGAGACTTTTGGAAATTGGCTAGAAATCGAGTATTTATTTGTAAAAGAAGAACTGAGAGGGCAAGGACTCGGTTCAAACCTATTGCAGCAAGCAGAAACTGAAGCTAAGAATCGAAACTGTCGTTTTGCTTTTGTCAATACTTACCAGTTTCAAGCTCCAGATTTTTATAAAATGCATGGCTACAAGGAAGTTTTTACCTTACAAGACTATCCCTACACAGGAAAAAGATTTTATTACCAAAAAGATTTGTAAGGAGAATATGAAATCATAAAGTAAAGAGGGGGCTTGACATAAGTATGGAGGTGGACTAATGGATATGAGTAACTATCGATAAGTAGCAGTTATAATCTACAAATTGTGTCTTTCTAGACGATATTGAGGACAATACAGTCGTAGCTAAGACATTAGATGTGAAATCCTACGATGCTGTAGATGTTTTGAGAAAATTGAATAAGCAGAAAACTCTCTATCATTTAGGTGGTAGAGAGTTTTTTGTTAATAAAATTTTACAAAATGACATTTATATATTGCATTAAGTTAGATATATGATATAATGTTGTTAAAAAGAGGCGCAACTTTTTAAAATTAATGAGAATCAAAGAGAAAACCAAGAATGTTAATGGAGGAATAAAAAATGGAAGTTATAAATGTAAGTAAGCATTATGCTCATTCAATCATTCTCAAAGATATAAATTTTGCACTTAATAAGGGTGAAATTGTTGGTCTAGTAGGGAGAAACGGAGTTGGCAAGAGTACATTGATGAAAATTCTTGTTCAGAATAATCAACCGACTTCAGGGAATATTATAAGTAGTGATAATGTTGGGTATTTAATCGAAGAACCAAAATTATTTTTATCTAAAACAGGTTTAGAGAATTTAAAATATTTGTCAAATTTATATGGTGTTGACTACAATAAAGAAAGATTTGGAAGTTTGATCCAAGAGTTAGATTTGACTCAGTCTATTAATAAAAAAGTAAAGACCTATTCTTTAGGTACAAAACAAAAATTAGCTTTGCTTCTAACTCTCGTTACGGAACCTGATATATTGATTTTAGATGAACCGACTAATGGTTTAGATATTGAATCATCACAAATAGTTTTAGCAGTTCTAAAAAACTTAGCTTTACATGAAAATGTGGGAATTTTAATATCGAGTCATAAATTAGAAGATATTGAAGAAATTTGTGAGAGGGTCCTTTTCTTGGAGAACGGGCTTTTGACATTCCAAAAAGTAGGAAAAGATAGACATAATTGCTTGTTTGAGATAGCTTTTTCATCAGCTACAGATAAAGACATTTTCCTTACCAAACAAGAATTTGGGGATATTGTTCAGGAAGAGGGACTGAAAATTACTATGTCTGGGAATATTCAAAGTAGTGAGCTTTTTAAATTTTTTAACGAAAACTCTATTAAAGTAGTTGATTTTGAAACTAAAAAAGAGACGCTTAAAGATATTTATCTAAATCGTTCAAAATAAAGGAAGGTTATAATCATGAAATTAAATAAATTGAATTTTCTTAAGGAAAATATAAGAGATTTATATTCATCAGGCGTAATATATCTCGGATTGATTATCTCGTTTATACCGCCGATACTGGTTACATTCTTTATTCTAAAGACTCAAGGGACATCACTTGGTATTAAGCATATTTCAAATTTTTATGCTATGCTCGGTATGTTAATGGCTGTTATACATGCTAACCGAATTATTAGCAGGGATTTTTCTAACAATACGATCAGTTTATTTTATAATCAAAAGAAAAATCGGATGATTTACGTCTTGTCTAATTTTCTATATGCCATCTCAGTTTCTATTATTTATGCTTTGAATGGTATTGTGTTACTAGTCATCGTATGTAAATTGGGTGTTCCAGGTGATTTAGGATTAGATTTTATAGTAGCTATTGTAGTCAATACAATTTTGTTAGTCCTATTTTATTTTCTATTATCTTACATTTTCTATTTATACAAATTGAAAAGTGGCTTGATATTTGGTATTTTAGTTGCTTTACTACTCTTTATCCCTAATATATTAAATACGATTATGATGAATACTAGTAATGATTTGTTTATCAAAGCAATTGAACTTCTTCCTTTTTATTCTTTACCTGTATTTGTGGCTTCAAATACGATGTCTATTAGTCAGTATCTTGTGGTAATCACTACAATCATTTTATTGTACTTTTTCACTCTCAAGAAAAGCAAGAAGTATTCATTTTAGTTTCGTTTAGTATTATTTTGCATACTTAAAACCAGCAAAAAATCAGTCATCTTGGTATGCTCCTTCTCTTGCTGTTCACCACGTTTTTGACTTATACTAGACTCATTTCCAAAAGCATTATATAATAGTAATATGAAACCAACAAAATAAGAAATACAATCAATCAAAACTCGTTTAAAAGACCCTACTAAAGCTAATACTAAACAAAAAATCAAATAGCAAACTAGGAAGTTTATTTCAAACAATCCAACATACTGATTTTAGGCTGAAGATAATATTGGAGTGCTAATTAATGAGGTTATAATAAATAGCTGACAGCTTGTGTTGGTTTTGGATTTTTTAAGAGTAGATGAGTATTAAAACTATAAGGAGGACGCAGGTGGCTAAAAATTTAAAATTAAAATTAGCTCGTGTAGAGCTTGATTTAACACAAGGTCAACTGGCAGAGGCTGTTGGTGTGACACGCCAGACTATTGGTTTGATAGAGGCTGGAAAATATAATCCCAGTCTCTCGCTCTGCCAGTCCATTTGCAGATGTTTAGGGAAAACACTAGACCAACTATTTTGGGAGGAAGAAGATGTTAACTAAATTCATTCATTATCAATTACTTGACGAAAGAGAAGAACAATTAATCAATAAAGCTGGGGCGGAATCCTTTACCCTCTTCATTGGGCTTGTGCTTCTAAGCTATTTGGTGGCTGTATTAGCTCCCTCTCTTTTTAATCCGAATTTTCTAGTCTATACTCTGATAGTAGGGATTTTGTTTTTTTTCAATCGTGCCCGTTATCTGGGAGTGACCTACTATAGTCGTTTTCATTTTACGATTTTGGGTTGTTTTTTCCTAACCTTGGCGATTACAACTCTATTGATGTTGCAGAATTATCAATTCAATATAGAAATTTATCAGCACAATCCTTTGAATGTTAAATACCTGTCTGCTTGGGTCATTACTTATGTCATTTACCTTCCTTGGGTCTTTATCGGCAATCTCGGTCTGAAGAGTTATGGCGAATGGGCTCAGAAAAAATTTGAGCAAGACATGGATGAACTGGAGAGTGGAGAATAGCTTGTTACTCTTTTCTCAATCCAGCTAAAATGTGATATAATAGTACTAATTTATTGGAATACATGAAAGTTTTTGAAAATTTTTATGGGTTTCTAGCTAAGGAAGTAGGAAAAGTATGTATCCAGATGATAGTTTGACATTGCACACGGACTTGTACCAGATTAACATGATGCAGGTTTACTTTGACCAGGGGATTCACAATAAAAAGGCGGTCTTTGAGGTTTATTTCCGACAACAGCCTTTTAAGAACGGCTATGCGGTTTTTGCAGGTTTGGAAAGAATTGTGAGTTATCTTGAAGACCTGCGTTTTTCAGATAGTGATATTGCCTATTTGGAATCGCTAGGCTATCATGGGGCATTCTTGGACTACCTCCGCAATTTCAAGTTGGAGCTGACCGTTCGTTCTGCCCAAGAAGGGGACTTGGTCTTTGCTAATGAACCGATTGTGCAGGTGGAAGGCCCTCTAGCCCAATGTCAGTTGGTCGAAACGGCTCTTTTGAACATCGTCAACTACCAGACCTTGGTGGCGACTAAGGCAGCTCGTATTCGTTCGGTTATAGAAGATGAACCCTTGATGGAGTTTGGGACACGTCGGGCTCAAGAGATGGATGCGGCCATCTGGGGAACACGCGCAGCGGTGATTGGTGGTGCCAATGGAACCAGCAACGTGCGCGCTGGTAAACTCTTTGACATTCCTGTTTTGGGGACCCATGCCCATGCCTTGGTACAGGTTTATGGTAACGACTATGAGGCCTTTAAGGCTTATGCTGCGACCCACAAAAATTGTGTCTTTCTTGTAGATACCTATGACACCCTTCGCATCGGTGTACCAGCTGCCATTCAGGTGGCGCGTGAGCTGGGTGACCAGATTAACTTTATGGGTGTGCGGATTGACTCGGGGGATATTGCCTACATTTCTAAGAAAGTCCGTCAGCAACTGGACGAGGCTGGATTTACAGAGGCTAAGATTTATGCTTCAAATGATTTGGACGAAAATACCATTCTCAACCTCAAGATGCAAAAGGCTAAGATTGATGTCTGGGGTGTGGGAACCAAGCTGATTACAGCCTATGATCAGCCAGCTCTTGGGGCAGTTTATAAGATTGTTGCAATTGAAGATGAAAATGGGAACATGCGCAATACGATTAAGCTGTCAAATAATGCTGAAAAAGTGTCTACACCAGGTAAGAAGCAGGTGTGGCGCATTACCAGTCGTGAAAAAGGCAAGTCAGAAGGCGACTACATCACTTATGACGGTGTGGATGTGAGCGACATGACAGAAATCAAGATGTTCCATCCGACCTATACCTACATCAAGAAGACCGTTCGTAATTTTGATGCCGTTCCTCTCTTGGTGGATATCTTCAAAGACGGAAAATTGATTTACAACCTGCCTAGCCTGACTGAGATTCAGGATTATGCTCGTAAGGAATTTGACAAGCTTTGGGATGAGTACAAGCGTGTGCTCAATCCGCAGCATTATCCAGTGGATTTGGCGCGTGATGTATGGCAAGACAAGATGGACTTGATTGATAAGATGCGCAAGGAAGCTCTTGGTGAAGGAGAAGAAGAATGAGTTTGCAAGAAACGATTATCCAAGAACTGGGCGTGAAACCAGTGATTGATGCCCAGGAAGAAATCCGCCGTTCCATTGATTTCTTAAAAAGATACCTGAAAAAACATCCCTTCCTAAAAACCTTTGTACTAGGGATTTCTGGGGGACAAGACTCAACCTTAGCAGGACGGTTTGCTCAATTGGCTATGGAAGAACTGCGAGCAGAAACGGGCGATGACAGCTACAAATTTATCGCTGTCCGCCTACCTTATGGAGTGCAAGCTGATGAAGCAGATGCTCAAAAATCCCTAGCCTTTATCCAGCCTGATGTCAGTTTAGTGGTGAATATCAAGGAATCTGCGGATGCCATGACAGCTGCAGTTGAAGCGACAGGAAGCCCTGTTTCAGACTTCAACAAGGGAAATATCAAGGCACGTTGCCGTATGATTGCTCAGTATGCCCTTGCTGGTTCCCATAGCGGAGCGGTCATTGGAACAGACCACGCCGCGGAAAATATCACAGGTTTCTTTACCAAGTTTGGTGACGGTGGTGCAGATATTCTCCCTCTTTATCGCCTCAATAAGAGTCAAGGAAAACAACTCTTGAAGGAACTTGGTGCAGATCCAGCCCTTTATGAAAAAATCCCAACAGCAGACCTAGAAGAAGACAAACCAGGCCTAGCTGACGAAGTAGCCCTCGGAGTCACTTATGAAGAGATTGACGACTACCTAGAAGGCAAAACAATCAGCCCAGAAGCCCAAGCGATCATCGAAAACTGGTGGCACAAAGGCCAACACAAACGCCACCTACCTATCACCGTCTTTGATGACTTTTGGGAGTGAGACAGAAATCGGTAACTCACAGAGTTCGATTTCGCCGTCTCACCCCCGCAACGATGACTAGGTTTGAAAAAGCTTGCTAGAGCGCATTTCAAACCAGACAGCGACTGCGTCAAGGAACTAGATGAAAAACTTGTTTTTTAGTTATTACTGAGTTTAGTCTTTTTACCCTGAGCCTATAAATAAGAAAGTGAGAGAAGGTCTGGGGGACCTTGAACCCCGAGCATGGAAACAAGTAAGTGAGGAAGGTCCAATGGACCTTTTTAGCGTATTACCTTGAGATTCAAAAGCAAAACAAGTTTTAATGGAGATTGGGCAGAGAATCATCTATCAGAAAGCGAGGTAACATCATGAAAGCGATTGGTACGCAAATATTACAGACAGATCGTTTAATCTTGCGAAGATTTGTGGAAAGTGATGCAGAAGCCCTGTTTCAGAATTGGGCTTCATCCGCTGAGAATCTAACCTACGTTACTTGGGATCCTCATCCTGATGTTGAGGTGACTCGGAAGTCTATTCGAAATTGGGTTGGCTCGTATACAAATCCCAACTATTACAAATGGGCCATTTGCCTCAAAGAAGATCCTGAGCAAGTGATAGGAGATATCAGCATTGTTGCAATAGATGGGAACGATTCTTCTTGTGAAATTGGCTATGTGCTAGGCAAGAAATACTGGGGATGTGGGATGATGACAGAGGCCTTAAAAGCTGTCTTGGACTTTTGTTTTACTCAAGTAGGCTTTCAAAAAGTCAAGGCACGTTATGCCAGTCTCAACCCAGCTTCAGGTCGTGTCATGGAGAAAGCAGGGATGTCCTATCTACAAACCATTGTTAATGGTGTAGAGAGAAAAGGCTATCTTGCGGACCTCATTTATTATCAGATAAGTAGGGAAGACTAGTGAATTTTCTTTTCAGTTTCCATCAAAGTCAGACTTTGTCTGGCTTTTTTTGCAACATTTTTTACATAACCTGATTAAATTCCTATTTTTCCCTATCATTGTCCCTGTTTTTTCTGGGGGTTTGGGGCTATAATAGTCCTATCAAATCAAAGAATGGAGGAAGGCAATGGATAATATAATCTTTTTTATCAGTGTTTTTCTTGCTGGAATTCTTTCCTTCTTTTCTCCTTGTATCTTACCCTTGTTGCCAGTCTATGCAGGGGTCTTATTGGATGACAAAGATGGTGCTCAGGCTTCTAGTGGCAAATGTTCAATCTCACTTGTTAGTCTATTGCGAACTTTGGTCTTTATAGCAGGGATATCCTTTGTTTTTATCTTACTAGGCTATGGGGCTGGTTTTTTAGGCAATTTACTGTATGCTTCTTGGTTTCAGTATGTGACGGGTGCGGTTATCATTCTTTTGGGCTTGCACCAGATGGAAGTCTTACATTTTCAGGGGTTCTACAAGGAAAGAAGGCTACAATTACAGAGACAGGGGCAAAAGGGTAAGGGCTATAGTCAGGCATTTTTACTGGGGCTGACCTTTAGTTTTGCTTGGACGCCATGTGTGGGGCCGGTTCTTGGCTCTGTTTTGGCCTTGGCGGCTTCAGGTGGCTCAGGTGCTTGGCAGGGAGCTGGTCTCATGTTGATTTACACGCTGGGATTGGCACTACCATTTTTGGTTCTAGCTCTCGCCTCCAGCTATGTTTTGAAACATTTCCGAAAACTCCATCCCTACCTCGGGACCCTCAAAAAAGTGGGTGGTTTCCTCATTATCGTAATGGGAATCTTGGTGCTTTTGGGAAATGCTTCCATTTTGACTACATTATTTGAATAGAAAGGAAGAAGAAATGAAAAAATGGCAAACATGTCTCCTTGGAGTAGGCTCAATCTGTTGCTTGGCAGCCTGTTCGGCTAAAAACATGTCAGACAAATCTACTATGAAGGAGCAAACGAAAACAGAACAAGTCAGCTCGCAAACTGCCACCAAGGGTCAAGCAGTCGCTGATTTTGAACTAACAGGTGTAGACGGCAAGACCTACCGCTTGTCTGATTACAAAGGCAAGAAAGTTTATCTCAAATTCTGGGCTTCTTGGTGTTCCATCTGTTTAGCTAGTCTTCCAGATACCGATGAAATTGCTAAGGATGCTGGTGATGATTATGTGGTCTTGACAGTGGTGTCTCCTGGTCACAAGGGAGAACAAGCAGAAGCGGACTTTAAGAACTGGTACAAGGGCTTGGATTATAAAAATATTCCAGTTCTAATTGATTCATCAGGAAAACTTTTGGAAAGTTATGGTGTCCGTTCTTACCCAACTCAAGCCTTTATAGACAAGGAAGGCAAGCTGGTCAAAACGCAACCAGGTTTTATGGATAAGGATATGATTTTAAAAACATTGAAAGAAATGGGGTAGAGAAAGGTCATGAATGATAAAGTAAAATTGTTTGTCTTGGCAGGAATCTTTTTCCTAGCCATAAGCGGTTTCTATTTTCTATTGATGCGAAATGCAGGGCAGACAGATAGCTCGCAAATTGAGAAAGCATCAGTTAGCCAAGGAGGAAAAACAGTGAAAAAAACAGAAATTAGTAAAGACGCAGACTTGCACGAAATTTATCTAGCTGGGGGATGTTTCTGGGGAGTGGAGGAATATTTCTCACGTGTGCCTGGAGTGACAGATGCCGTTTCAGGCTATGCGAACGGTAGAGGGGAGACAACCAAGTACGAATTGATTAACCAAACAGGTCATGCAGAGACTGTCCATGTTACTTATGATGCCAAACAAATTTCCCTCAAAGAAATCCTGCTTCATTACTTCCGCATTATCAATCCAACCAGCAAAAATAAACAAGGAAATGACGTGGGTACCCAGTATCGTACAGGTGTTTATTACACAGATGACAAGGATTTGGAGGTGATTAACCAAGTCTTTGATGAGGTGGCTAAGAAATACGATCAACCTCTAGCAGTTGAAAAGGAGACCTTGAAGAATTTTGTAGTGGCAGAGGATTATCACCAAGACTACCTCAAGAAAAATCCAAATGGCTACTGTCATATCAATGTCAATCAGGCGGCCTATCCCGTCATCGATGCCAGCAAATATCCGAAACCAAGTGATGAGGAATTGAAGAAGACCTTGTCACCTGAGGAGTATGCAGTTACCCAGAAAAATCAAACAGAACGAGCTTTTTCAAACCGCTACTGGGATAAATTTGAATCTGGTATCTATGTGGATGTAGCAACTGGCGAACCCCTCTTTTCATCAAAGGACAAGTTTGAGTCTGGTTGTGGTTGGCCTAGTTTCACCCAGCCCATCAGCCCAGATGTTGCCACTTACAAGGAAGATAAGTCCTACAATATGACGCGCATGGAAGTGCGGAGCCGAGTTGGAGATTCTCACCTTGGTCATGTCTTTACGGATGGACCACAGGACAAGGGTGGCTTGCGCTACTGTATCAATAGTCTATCTATCCGCTTTATTCCTAAAGACCAAATGGAAGAAAAAGGCTATGCCTATTTACTAGATTATGTCGATTAAGAAGTCTTTCCTAAGCAGTTAGAGGAGAATTTTGCTATACTGATACTAGTAAGTGGTAAAGGAGCAGGGCATGACCTATACAATCTTAATCGTAGAAGATGAATATCTGGTAAGACAAGGTTTGACCAAGCTGGTCAATGTAGCAGCTTACGATATGGAAATCATCGGTCAGGCTGAAAATGGAAGGCAGGCTTGGGATTTGATCCAAAAACAGGTGCCAGACATTATTTTAACTGATATCAACATGCCTCAGCTAAATGGCATCCAGTTGGCCAGTCTGGTCCGAGAAACCTATCCTCAGGTTCACCTAGTTTTTTTGACCGGCTACGATGATTTTGATTATGCCTTGTCTGCTGTCAAACTCGGTGTGGATGACTACTTGCTCAAACCCTTTTCCCGTCAGGATATTGAGGAAATGTTGGGGAAAATCAAGCAAAAACTAGACAAGGAAGAAAAAGAAGAGCAGTTACAAGATTTACTGACTGATAATTTAGAGGGAAATATTGCTCAGAAAATCCAGTCTCATCTGGCTGACAGTCAGTTTAGTTTGAAGTCTTTGGCCAGTGACTTAGGTTTTAGTCCGACCTATCTGAGTTCCTTGATTAAGAAAGAGTTGGGGCTGCCTTTTCAGGATTATCTGGTACGAGAGCGTGTCAAACAAGCCAAACTCTTGCTTTTGACTACAGATCTGAAGATTTACGAGATAGCCGAAAAGGTTGGCTTTGAAGATATGAATTACTTTACCCAACGTTTTAAACAAGTTGCAGGTGTGACACCTCGCCAGTTTAAGAAGGGGGAAGGCCGATGAAGCGTTCATCTCTCCTAGTCAGAATGGTTATTTCCATCTTTCTGGTCTTTCTCATTCTCCTAGCTCTGGTTGGGACTTTCTACTATCAATCTAGTTCTTCAGCTATTGAGGCTAGCATTGAGGGCAATAGCCAGACGACTATCAGTCAGACTAGCCACTTTATCCAGTCTTATATCAAAAAATTAGAAACCACCTCGACTAGTTTGACCCAGCAGGCAGATGTCCTAGCCTATTCTGAGAATCCCAGTCAAGACAAGGTCAAGGGAATTCGAAATCTATTTTTGACTATCTTGAAGGCAGACCAAGATTTGAAAGCTGTTGTACTGGTCACTAAATCCGGTCAGGTCATTTCTACAGATGACAGTGTGCAGATGAAAACTTCTTCTGATATGATGGCTGAGGATTGGTACCAAAAGGCCATTCATCAGGGAGCCATGCCCATTTTGACTCCAGCTCGTAAATCGGATAGTCAGTGGGTTATTTCTGTTACTCAGGAACTTGTTGATGCAAAGGGGGTCAATCTTGGCGTACTTCGCTTGGATATTTCCTATGAAACTTTGGAAGCCTATCTCAACCAACTCCAGTTGGGTCAGCAGGGTTTTGCCTTTATCATCAATGAAAACCATGAATTTGTCTACCATCCTCAACACACAGTTTATAGTTCATCTAGCGAAATGGAGGCTATGAAACCCTACATCGAGACAGGTCAGGGCTATACTCCTGGCCATAAATCCTACGTCAGTCAGGAACAGATTGCAGGAACTGATTGGACGGTTATAGGAGTTTCTTCGTTGGAAAAATTATCTCAAGTTCGGAGTCAGCTCTTGTGGACCTTGCTTGGGGCCAGTGTCACCTCTCTTCTTGCCTGTCTCTGCTTGGTGTGGTTCAGTCTCAGACGTTGGATTGCCCCTTTGAAGGATTTGAGAGAAACCATGTTGGACATTGCTTCTGGTAATCAGAATCTTCGTGCCAAGGAAACTGGTGCCCATGAACTGAGAGAAGTGACTCGCCAGTTCAATGCTATGTTGGATCAGATTGATCAGTTGATGGCAGATATTCGCAGGCAGGAAGAAACGACCCGTCAGTACCAACTTCAAGCCCTATCAAGCCAGATTAACCCCCATTTCCTCTACAACACATTGGATACGATCATCTGGATGGCTGAATTTCAGGATAGTCAGCGAGTGGTTCAGGTGACCAAGTCATTGGCGACCTATTTCCGCTTGGCGCTCAATCAGGGTAAGGATTTGATTTGCCTGTCTGACGAAATTAATCATGTCCGCCAGTATCTCTTTATCCAGAAACAACGCTATGGAGATAAGCTGGAATATGAAATTTCTGAAAATCCTGACTTTGATAAGCTAGTCTTGCCCAAGTTGGTGTTACAACCCTTGGTAGAAAATGCTCTTTACCATGGCATTAAGGAAAAGGAAGGTCAGGGACATATTAGAGTTTCTGTGCAGAAACAGGATTCAGGATTGGTCATCCGCATTGAGGATGATGGAGTTGGTTTCCAAGATGCTAGCGATAGTAGTCAAAGTCAGCTCAAACGTGGGGGAGTTGGTATTCAAAACGTTGACCAACGGCTCAAACTTCATTTTGGAGAAGATTACCAAATGAAGATTGATTCTATTCCCTCAAAAGGTACGACAGTTGAAATATACATAAATGGAATAGAAACTAGCTAACTCCCAGTCAATTTTGGGAGTTTTATGCGTAATTGAACAAGCTTTCTAGATTGTCTATCTTGCTAAAACGTAGAAAAAACGATATGATAGATAATGACAAAAGAGGTATCAAGTATGAAGGAAAAAGACATTCAAAGAGAAACAAGCCAGATTGTAAAAGATGTATTAGAAAAGGCCAATTTGAAGCAAGGATCTATCTTTGTTTTGGGCCTTTCTTCTAGTGAAGTGATAGGTGGTCAGATTGGCAAGGAATCCAGCCAAGAAATTGGGGAAATCATCGTGAAGACCATCCTAGATATCCTAGAGGAAAAAGGAATTCATCTAGCTGTTCAAGGTTGTGAACATGTCAATCGGGCTCTCGTTGTTGAACATCAGGTGGCAGAGCAGTTTGGCCTGGAAATCGTCAGTGTCCTTCCAACTCTCAATGCAGGAGGTTCAGGTCAGTTGGCAGCCTTCAAGTTTATGCAAGATCCAGTTGAGGTTGAATTTATCAAGGCTCATGCTGGATTGGATATCGGAGACACTGCAATTGGTATGCATGTCAAGCATGTTCAGGTTCCGATTCGCCCTCTTTTGAGAGAAATTGGGCATGCCCATGTAACGGCTCTTGCTAGCCGTCCAAAATTAATTGGAGGTGCGCGTGCGCAGTATCCACAAGATTCTATCAGAAAGTCGTGAGAATGAAAAAAACAAAACAACAACTAGAAAAAATCACCAAATATTCGATTCGTAAGCTAACTGTTGGGGTAGGTCCTGTAGCCATCGGGGCCTTCCTTTTTGGTGCCAGTACCCTTTCAGTAGATAAGGTTCATGCCAATGAAGTTGGTGGTGCTCATAGCGTTCATTACCGTTATTTGGCGGAGCAGGAATTGACCGAGTCTGAAAAAGCTCTGATTCACCATGAAGTTCCTACAGAATTTCAAGATGATGATATTCTTTATGTAGTTTATCGCAAGAAGGCAACTAACAGCCAACAACTTCCTTACACAGGAAGTAAGGAGCTAGCCCTAGCAGGTCTTGGCTTGGCAACGGCTTCTCTAGCAGTCTTTTTGGTGTCTAAAAAAGGTCGCAAAGAGGTCCTAGGTGTTCTCTTGATTGGTTCTTTAGGAGCCAGCACCTTTGTGCCTTACGGGACATTTGCATTTGAAAATAAAGAATTGCTTTCTTATAACCAAACTATTTCAGCCTCTACACATGAGGGTTTGGCTGAAGGGATTATCCACATTGATGGCTATGAATACATTGGATACTTCAAGGAAGCAGAACTCCATCCATTAAGGCCAGCTTCAGCTGAACAGCCTAAGTTGCCAGTAGAGAAGCAAAGTTCAAAAGAAATCGAGAAAACTGAAGTCGTTCAAGAAAGACCTGCTGTTGCTCCCCAAACTGTTGTTGAAAAACCTTTGGCACAAACTCCGGTTGCTCCTGCGGTTGAAGCAAAACCAGTTTCTGAGAAGCCTCAGACAAGACAGGAAGAGAGGTTGGTGGAGATTCCGTTTGAAACAGTCACAAGCCTAGATGCTAATCTAGCAGAAGGACAGACTCGTATCGTCACAGCTGGAGTAAATGGTCAGCGTCGCCTTGTAACCAAAGTATCAATGGTTAATGGTCAAGAAGTTAGAGAAGTCATCGAAGACCAAGTGGTTCAGAATCCTGTGTCACAAGTCATTGCAGTCGGAACGAAGAAAGAGGTGCAACCTGCCCCAACTCCAACCCCACAGGTTGAACCAACGCATCAAGTAGCAAAAGGAACTCAGGAGGACGGTAAAGAAGGCCAAGCCTTAACACAACCAACCTTACCAGATGCTCCAGTTGAAACGAAGGGGACCCAAGAAGAAGGCAAAGCAGGTCAAGCTCTAACACAACCAGAACTTCCAGAGGCTCCAATAGAAGCAAAAGGAACTCAAGAGGACGGTAAGGAAGGACAAGCCTTAACGCAACCTGAATTGCCAGAGGCTCCAGTAGAAGCCAAAGGAACTCAAGAAGAAGGTAAAGCAGGTCAAGCTCTTGTACAAGAACAGTTACCAGAGTACAAAGTAACTGAGGGAACCCTTGTTGAAACATCGACTACAGACCTAGACTACAAAACTGAAACGACTGATGATCCAACCAAGTATACGGACGAAGAAACTGTCGTAAGAAATGGAGAAAAAGGTAGTCAAGTTACTAAAACAACTTATAAAACAGTAGAAGGTGTTAAAACGGACCAAGTTCTTTCAACTAGCACAGAAGTTGCCAAGGAGCCTGTAAACCAACAGGTAAGTCGTGGGACAAAACCAATTGAAGGAACTCTTGTAGAAGAAAGTCTCGAAAAGATTCCATTTAAGGAAGTTGTTAAAGAAGATGATCAACTGAAAAAAGGCTTAGAAGTTGTAGCTCAAGAAGGTAAAGAAGGTCAGAAAAAAATCACCAAGACCTTTAATACCATTAAGGGAGTTAAAACAGAGAACGCTCCAAAAGTTACAGAGGAAATCCTTGAGGCACCTCAAGATAAAATTTTAAAACGTGGTACCAAGAGCTTTGAAAAACCAGTATTGACCATCACAGCAGTTGAATCTAAGGATTTGAAGCGTACTTCAGATGTTAAGTATAGTCTAGAAAATCCAAGTAAGGCAGCCATTAAATCTATCACCTTAACTCTGAAAAAAGGTGATGAGATTGTGAAGACATTGAATGTTTCACCAGATGACTTGACAACTACCCTGACAGATTTACAGTACTACAAGGATTATAAACTTGAAACGAAGATGGTTTATGACCGTGGTGAGGGTGATGAGGAAGAAGTTCTGAAAGAAGAACCGCTAAGAATTGACCTCAAAAAAGTTGAAATCAAAAACATCAAAGAAACAAGCTTGATGAGTGTGGACGCTGATGGTAATGAAACAGATTCTAGTTTGCTGACAGAAAAACCAGCTGATCTTGCTCCACTTTATTTACGAGTGACCACTCATGACAATAAAATAACAAGACTGGCTGTTGATAAGATTGAAGAAGTAGAAAAAGACGGAAAAACTTTATACAAAGTCACTGCCAAAGCACCTGATTTGATTCAACGGAATGCTGATAACACACTGAACGAAGAGTATGTTCATTATTTTGAAAAACAAAAAACACACGAAGGTGATGTATATTATAGCTTTGACGACCTTGTAAAAGCTATGCAAAAAGACCCGACTGGCACATTTAAGCTTGGTAGCAATATCAATGCTGCTAACGTTAAACCAGCAGGAAAATCTTATGTTACTAATGCTTTCAAAGGAACATTAACAAGCACTGACGGTAATAAATTTACCATTAGCAATATGAACAGACCTTTATTCGGTGATATTGTCGGTGGTACTGTTAAAGATTTACTACTTGCAAATGTAAATATCGACATGCCAGGGACTGATAGGATTGCACCACTAGCGAATGTTATCAAAAATAATGCGACTGTAGAGAATATTAAAGTAACAGGTAACGTTGTTGGTAATAATGATGTATCTGGTGTTATCAATAAAATTGATGGCAGTGGAAAATTAAGTAACGTTGCATTTATCGGTAAAGTACACGCTGCTGGAAATCGAGGTGGTTACTTAACAGGTATCGTCGGTGAAAACTGGAAAGGTATTGTAGAAAAAGCTTATGTTGATGCTGAAATCACAGGTAACAAAGCTAAAGCTGCCGGAATTGTATATTCATCTCAAAATGGTGGCAACAACAATACTTTAGGTAAAGAAGGTACTCTTCGAAACTCTGTAGCAAAAGGCTCTATTGAACTCAAAGAAGCCGTTATGTCTGGTGGACTGCTAGGGACTAACTGGGCACTAGGGGCTATAGAAGACAACATCACTATGATGAAAGTTAAGACTGGTGAAATGGTCTTTGGTCACTCTGATATTGATGCTGATGATTACTTTACATACTCTAGAACGAAGCGCAACTACAGTGTTGAGGGTGTAAGTGAAGGTAAAAAGACTTATAAAAACTCAAATAAAGTCCCTAGCATAACTCAAGAAAAAGCTGATGAATTAATTGCTAAAATGGGAATCACTGCTGATAAATTCGAAAGCACACTTCCTATTGAAGACAAACTGAACAATATTGTAAGTAAAGCTAATCAATACAAAAATATTTATGACTACGATGCTTCTCGTGAGCTTGCTTACCGTAACATTGAAAAACTTCAACCATTCTACAACAAAGAATGGATTGTTAACCAAGGGAACAAGCTTGCAGAAGGTTCAAACTTGTTAACTAAAGAAGTATTGTCTGTAACTGCAATGAAAGGCAATGACTTTGTCACAGACCTTACAGATGCTGACCATATTATGGTTCACTACGCAGATAAGACAAAAGAAATCTTTACAATTTCACCGAAAGAATCTAAAGTGAAACAAGTGAAAGAATACAGCGTGGCTGAATTGGGTGAAGTCGTTTATACACCAAACATGGTTGTCAAAGATCGTACAGATTTAATCAGCGCTATCGAAAGCAAGTTAAGTCCAGTAGAATTACAATCTGATCCGATTTACCAACACTTGGGTAGAACTGGTGGTAATAAAGTCAATGCAATTAAGGATTTGTACTTAGAAGAAAGCTTCAAGTATGTTAAAGATAATCTTAATAAATTCGTTACGAAGTTAGTTGAAAATGAAGATCACCAGCTTAACACTGATCAAGCTGCAAAACGTGCCTTGATTAAGAAAATCGATGACAATAAGGCCGCAGTTCTTCTTGGTTTGTCTTACCTCAACCGTTACTACGGAGTTAAATTCGATGACTTTAATATTAAAGAATTAATGCTATTCAAACCTGACTTCTATGGTAAGAATGTAAATGTGTTAGACTTCTTGATTAAGGTTGGTTCTAAAGAAAGTAACATTAAAGGTGATAGAACTTTAGAAGCTTATCGCGAAACGATCGGTGGAGTTATTGGTATAGGTGAGTTAAACAGTTTCTTAGACTATAACATGCGTCTATTCACAAGTGATACAGACTTAAATGATTGGTTCATAAAAGCGACTAAAGATAATGTATATGTCGTTGAACCTAAAACAACAACTCCTGAATTTGCTAATAAGAAACACAGAGCCTACGAGGGATTAAACAACGACATGCATGGTAAGATGATTTTACCACTTCTTAACTTGAAAGATGCACATATGTTCTTAATCTCAACATATAACACTATGGCTTACAGTTCCTTTGAAAAATACGGTAAGAATACTGCGGAAGAACGTGAAGCATTCAAAGCTGAAATCAATAAAGTCGCTAAAGGTCAACAAAATTACCTAGATTTCTGGTCTCGTTTATCATTGGATAAAGTTCGTAATCAACTACTTAAGAGCAACAACATGGTACCAACTCCTGTGTTAGATAACCAAAACTATAAAGGAATCAGTACAGATAAATACGGACATACGAATAGTGGCAAAGACGTAGCACCTATCCGTGAATTATACGGACCAACAGGTCGCTACCATGCTACTGACTGGCGTATGGGAGCTGTAGCTCGTATTTACGGTAACCCTTATAAGGATGATTCAGTCTTCTTCATGGTTACTGATATGATTAGTGACTTTGGTATATCAGCCTTCACTCACGAAACGACTCACGTAAATGACCGCATGGTTTACTTAGGTGGTTCAAGACACCGTGAAGGTACTGACCTAGAGGCGTTCGCACAAGGTATGTTGCAATCGCCTGCTGAAACAAGTCCAAACGGTGACTTTAAAGCACTAGGACTGAACATGGCATACGAACGTCCAAACGATGGAAACCAATGGTATAACACAAATCCAAATGACCTTACTTCTCGCGCTGAAATCGATCATTACATGAAAGGTTTCAATGATACCCTCATGCTTCTTGATTACCTTGAAGGAGAAGCTGTCATTGATAAAGGCAGTAAAGAACTAAACAACGCTTGGTTCAAGAAAGTAGATAAGCAACTTCGTGGAGCTAATACGAAGAACCAATACGACAACGTTAGAGATTTAAATGCAGAAGAAAAAGAATATAATTTAACATCTGTTAACGACTTAGTAGAAAAAAACTTCATGACCAAACACGGTCCTGGTAATGGTCAGTATGATCCAACTGGATTTGGCTCTGCCTATGTAACTGTACCAATTACAGCTGGTATCTATGGTGGTAATACGAGTGAAGGTGCTCCAGGAGCAATGTCATTCAAACATAACACCTTCCGTATGTGGGGTTACTTTGGATATGAAAAAGGATTCCTAAATTATGCTTCTAACATGCTGAAAAATGAGTCTAAACAAGCAGGTCATGCTACTCTAGGAGATGACTTCATCATTAAGAAAGTTTCTGATGGTAAATTTAATACTCTAGAAGATTGGAAGAAAGAATATTTCAAAGAAGTTGTTGATAAAGCTAAAGCAGGATTTAACCCAGTTACAATCGATGGTACTACATACAGTAGTTACGAAGACTTGAAGAATGCATTTGCTGCAGCTGTTGATAAAGATAAAGCTACTCTTAAAAATGGCTCAGTTAAATTTGATAATACCGTATCACTTAAAGAGAAAATCTTCAAGAAACTTCTTCAACAAACAAATAGCTTTAAAACTTCAATCTTTAAATAATCGAAACCTCTCATCTGCTTTGCGGATGAGGGTTTTCTTATTTTGTGCTATACTTAAGGTATGCATAGAAAAACAGTGATTGATTTTAGGGCTTTGGGGGAGAGATACACCTTTACCCAGCCCATTAAAGAGTTGAAAACGAGAAATATAGCAGAAGTGGCAGATTTGTTGGCACAAGTGGAAAGTTACCAAGAGCAAGGCTATTATGTGGTGGGCTATGTTGGCTACGAGGCTGCACCTGCTTTTGAGGATAAATTAGCAGTTCATAAATCTCCTTTACTGGCAGAGTATCTGCTATATTTTACCGTTCATAATAGGGTAGAAACCTCCCCTATTCCTCTGATTTATGACGAGGTTGATTTGCCTTCAAACTGGCAGGAAGTAACGTCTGCAGAGGATTATGAAAAGGCTATTGCCCAGATTCACCATCATTTGCGGCAGGGAGACACCTATCAGGTCAACTACACCGTCCAACTCAAGCAAAAATTAAGTGCCAATCCTTTTGCCATCTACAATCGTATGGTGGTAGAGCAGGAGGCGGGCTACAATGCCTATGTTGAACATGACGAGATGGCAGTGATTTCCATGAGCCCAGAGCTCTTTTTTGAGCAAAATGGCCACGAGTTGACAACGCGACCAATGAAGGGAACGACTCAGCGTGGCATGACTGACCAAGAAGACCTTGCCCAAGCTAGTTGGTTAGAACAGGATCCCAAAAATCGCTCTGAAAATATGATGATCGTGGACCTCTTGCGCAATGATATGAACCGTATTTCTGAAGTGGGAAGTGAGCACGTGGAGCGTCTGTGTCAAGTAGAACAGTATTCGACTGTATGGCAGATGACCTCGACCATCAAGAGTCAGTTGCGAGAGGATGTTGCCCTTGTTGAAATCTTCCGTTCTCTATTTCCTTGTGGTTCCATAACGGGAGCTCCAAAAATTGCGACTATGGAGATTATAAAGGACTTGGAGCCACAACCGCGTGGAGTCTACTGCGGAACAATTGGTCTCCTGCTTCCAAATGGACGACGGATTTTTAATGTTGCTATTCGGACCATTCAACTCTACAAGGAGCAAGCTATCTATGGAGTTGGCGGAGGCATTACATGGGATAGCACTTGGGAGTCTGAATACCGTGAGGTTCATCAAAAGGCAGCAGTTCTCTATCGTAAACAAGCTCGTTTCAAACTGATTACTACAGGGAAAATCAGCCAGAAGAACTTGCTGTTTGAAGAACAACATATAGAAAGGCTGAGAAAAGTTAGTCGGTATTTTGCCTTTCCATTTGATTCAGAAAACTTGAAACAAAAGATTGAAGCAGAGTGTCAGGCTTGTGATGATAATCAAGATTACCGCTTGCGTATTTCTCTCAGCAAGTCTGGAGAGATAGAAGTCGATCGCCAAGTATTAACACCCCTCAGTCCAAGTTTTTGTCAGGCCCAACTTTGTCTGCAGGAAGCCAATTTGCAACAAGCATTTACCTATTTTAAAACAAGCCACCGACCTCATTTAAACCTAGGGGAGCAAGAGAAGATTTACTACAATAAGTCAGGAGAACTGCTTGAAACCTCTATCGGAAATTTGGTTCTGAAAATCGATGGGAAACTCTACACACCGCCTATCCGTCTTGAAATCTTGCCAGGAATTTACCGTCAGCATTTGCTGGAAACAGGGCAGGTAGAAGAGAAAGTTTTGACCTTAAAAGACTTAGCCCAAGCAGAAGCTATTTACGGCTGTAATGCAGTGAGAGGCTTGTATGAATTGAGCCTAGAGGAGAACTAGGTGAAACTGATATTTTTACACGGGCTAGGGCAGTCAGCAGAGAGTTGGAAAGAAGTTCGGAATCTACTGACAGATTATCCTTCTGAGGCTATTGAGTTATTTCCTTCTGGAGTTAGCAACTATCAACAAGCTAAAGAGCGGGTTTATCAGCATCTAGCTCAAGAGACAGAACCTTTTATTTTGGTTGGATTGTCCTTAGGTGCTGCCCTTGCACTAGAACTTTCCAGTTATGATTTACCAAATCTTCGAGCTTTGGTTCTATCAGGATGCACGCTAAAATTAGCAGGGAATATCCTATTTTATGTTCAATTGCTGATATTTAAATTACTTCCCAAAAGAGTATTTGAAAAACAGGGAGCAGACAAAGTTCTTATGGTCGGAGTTTCTGAGGAATTGAAGACACTTGATTTAACGGATATATCAAGAACTTGTTCTTATCCAACCTTACTAATTTGTGGCAGCAAAGATAAACCGAATCTTAGCTCTATGAGAAGTCTTCATAAACTAATATCAGAATCCCAATTTCAGATTATACCAGATGGACCTCATGTCTTGAATAAGGCTAAACCAAAGGAGTTTGTAGAAAAGACCAGAAGTTTCCTTGAATTGCTGAAATAAGTTTGATAAAATAATAGTGAAATCGATAACATCGTTATAGGAGAAAGAAATGAATAAACGTCTATTTTTAAAAATGAGTCTGGCTACCTTGCCAGTCTTAGCCTTGTTTTCACAACCTGTGTTAGCAGAAGAAAACATTCATTTTTCTAGCTGTAAGGAAGCTTGGGCGAATGGATACTCGGATATTCACGAGGGAGAGCCTGGTTATTCTGCCAAGTTAGACCGCGATCATGATGGTGTGGCTTGCGAATTGAAAAATGCTCCTAAGGGTGCTTTTAAAGCAAAACAAGCGGCTACAACTCAAACCGATACAACTTCATCCACAGCAAGTGGTTGGGTTAATCAGGACGGTTCTTGGTACTATTTTGATGGAAATGGAAATCCAGTGAAAAATGCTTGGCAGGGAAGCTATTACCTGAAAGCTGATGGTCAAATGGCACAGAGCGAATGGATTTATGACTCTTCTTATCAAGCTTGGTATTATTTGAAATCAGATGGTTCTTATGCAAAAAATGCATGGCAAGGAGACTATTACCTTAAATCAAACGGTAAAATGGCACAAGGTGAGTGGGTTTATGATTCTTCTTACCAAGCCTGGTATTACTTGAAATCAGATGGTTCTTATGCTCGCAATGCATGGCAAGGAAACTACTATTTGAAATCAGATGGTAAAATGGCTAAAAATGAGCGAGTTGATGGAGGCCGCTACTACGTAGATGCTTCAGGTCTATGGAAACCATAAGTAAGGATAAAATCTAGAAAGTTAATGCAAACCTTTGCATAAATGAGTGAATTTTGTTATACTAGTACTGTAAGCATTTTCAATTAATTCATAATGAAAAAGGAGAATATGATGAGTCAAAAGATTATTGGGATTGACCTTGGTGGAACTTCTATCAAATTTGCAATCTTGACAACAGCAGGAGAAATCCAAGAAAAATGGTCTATCAAGACCAACATTTTGGATGAGGGAAGTCATATCGTTGATGATATGATTGAGTCTATTCAACATCGTTTGGACTTGCTTGGATTGGTAGCAGCGGACTTCCAAGGAATTGGAATGGGATCACCAGGTGTGGTTGACCGTGAAAAAGGGACTGTTATCGGTGCCTACAACCTCAACTGGAAAACCCTTCAACCAATCAAAGAAAAGATTGAAAAAGCCTTGGGTATTCCTTTCTTCATCGATAATGATGCCAACGTAGCTGCTCTTGGTGAGCGCTGGATGGGTGCTGGAGATAACCAACCAGACGTTGTCTTTATGACACTCGGTACTGGTGTTGGTGGCGGTATCGTTGCAGAAGGCAAATTGCTTCACGGTGTTGCTGGTGCAGCAGGTGAGCTTGGCCACATCACTGTTGACTTTGATCAACCAATCGCATGTACTTGCGGTAAGAAAGGTTGCCTTGAGACAGTTGCTTCAGCAACAGGTATTGTCAACTTGACTCGTCGCTATGCCGATGAATACGAAGGCGATGCAGCCTTGAAACGCTTGATTGATAATGGAGAAGAAGTAACTGCTAAGACTGTCTTTGATCTTGCAAAAGAAGGAGACGACCTTGCTTTGATCGTTTACCGTAACTTCTCACGTTACTTGGGAATCGCTTGTGCTAACATTGGTTCAATCTTAAACCCATCAACAATCGTCATCGGTGGTGGTGTGTCAGCTGCGGGAGAATTCCTTCTACAAGGTGTTCAAAAAGTCTACGATGAAAATACTTTCCCACAAGTACGCACATCTACTAAATTAGCTCTTGCAACTCTAGGAAATGACGCTGGAGTTATCGGAGCAGCTTCACTTGTATTGCAATAAGATAAAAAAGGAGAAAATTGCTTTCCAGAAGCGAGTGATTTTCCTCCTTTCTTTTTTTGTGCTATACTAGTTAGGACAATAAATGAGGTGAGAGTAAATGACAAAAGCAGATACGATTTTTAAAGAAAATATTGAACGAATCCTCAAAGATGGAGTCTTTTCTGAGCAGGCTCGTCCCAAGTACAAGGATGGGACTGTTGCTAACTCCAAGTATGTAACTGGTGCCTTTGCCGAGTATGATTTGGCTAAGGGGGAATTCCCCATTACAACCTTGCGTCCCATTGCAATCAAATCAGCTATCAAAGAAGTTCTCTGGATCTACCAAGACCAATCAAATAGCCTAGAAGTGCTGAATAGCAAGTACAATGTTCACTACTGGAATGACTGGGAAGTGGGAGATACGGGAACCATCGGTGAGCGCTACGGTGCCGTTGTTAAGAAACACGATATTATCAATAAGCTTCTCAAGCAGTTGGAAGTCAACCCTTGGAACCGTCGCAATATCATTTCGCTCTGGGATTACCAAGCTTTCGAAGAAACAGAAGGACTACTCCCATGCGCCTTTCAGACCATGTTTGATGTCCGCCGTGTAGATGGAGAAATCTATCTGGATGCGACCTTGACCCAGCGTTCGAATGACATGTTGGTGGCCCACCACATCAATGCTATGCAGTACGTGGCTCTTCAAATGATGATTGCCAAGCATTTCGGCTGGAAGGTTGGGAAGTTCTTCTACTTCATCAACAATCTCCATATCTATGACAATCAATTTGAACAAGCTCAGGAATTGCTCCGTCGTGAGCCATCAAACTGCCAACCACGTTTGGTCTTGAATGTGCCAGATAAGACCAATTTTTTTGATATTAAAGCAGAGGACTTTGAGTTGGTGGATTATGACCCTGTCAAGCCACAGTTGAAGTTTGACCTAGCTATTTAAAAGAATAGAAAAAAGAAGTTGAGAAAATAAATCCCAACTTCTTTTGTTTCTTAACGTGATACGCGGCGACGAGCTGCTTTTTTACGGTTTTCTTCGATGAAAGCTGCTTTTTGCTCTTCTGGTTCGATCACTTTCTTTTTAAATGCGTATACTGCACCTGCGACTGCAGCGACAGTTCCTGCGACACCTGTTACAAGACCTTTAGCGAATCCTTTAGCCATGAGTCTTCCTCCTTTATATTCTATACCAGCCAGCCTCCTCAAGAGGTCACATTTTTCTGACTGACCTTTTTGTGTTATAATAATAGTAACGAAAAAATGGGAATTTTTCAAGGAAAAAAGATGAAAACAAAAATAATTGTGATTGTTGGACCGACTGCTGTTGGAAAAACAGCTCTTGCTATTGAAGTGGCCAAGCGTTTTAATGGCGAAGTGGTTAGTGGAGATAGCCAACAAGTCTATCGAGGACTTGATATTGGGACGGCCAAAGCTAGTCAAGAAGAGCAGGCAGCTGTTCCTCATCATTTAATCGATGTTAGAGAGGTAACCGAGTCTTACTCGGCTTTTGATTTTGTTTCAGAAGCTAAGATGGCTATTGAGGATATTCACAGCCGTGGCAAGCTAGCCATTATCGCCGGTGGGACTGGGCTTTATATCCAGAGCTTGCTTGAAGGCTACCACCTGGGTGGGGAGACTCCTCATGAGGAAATTTTGGCCTATCGGGCTAGTTTGGAGCCTTATACAGATGAGGAATTAGCCCATTTGGTGGAGCAAGCGGACCTTGAGATTCCCCAGTTTAATCGTCGTCGTGCGATGCGTGCCTTGGAAATTGCCCATTTTGGTCAGGATTTGGAAAATAAAGAGAGTCTATATGAACCGCTGATTATCTGCTTGGACGATGAGCGCAGTCAGCTTTATGAGCGTATCAATCGCCGAGTAGATCTAATGTTTGAGGCTGGGCTTTTGGATGAGGCTAAGTGGCTCTTTGACCATTATCCAGATGTGCAGGCAGCCAAGGGCATTGGCTACAAGGAACTCTTTCCGTATTTTCGTGGGGAGCAGACTTTGGAGGAAGCTAGTGAGAGTCTCAAACAGGCGACCCGCCGTTTTGCCAAGCGTCAGTTGACCTGGTTCCGTAATCGTATGCAGGTCACCTTTTATCAGATTGGAGAAGCTGGTGTGCAAGACCGCATTTTAAGCCAGATAGAGGAGTTTTTAGATGATTGAAACGGAGAAAAAAGAGGAACGGGTTCTGCTCATTGGTGTAGAATTGCAGGGAATGGACAATTTTGACCTCTCCATGGAAGAATTGGCCAGTCTAGCTAAGACAGCTGGGGCAGTTGTTGTAGATAGCTACAGACAAAAACGTGAAAAATATGATTCCAAGACCTTCGTCGGCTCTGGTAAGCTAGAAGAAATTGCGCTCATGGTGGATGCAGAAGAAATTACTACTGTCATTGTCAACAACCGTCTGACGCCAAGGCAGAATGTCAATTTAGAGGAAGTTCTGGGTGTCAAGGTCATTGACCGTATGCAGTTGATTTTGGATATCTTTGCCATGCGAGCTCGAAGCCATGAAGGGAAGCTCCAAGTTCACCTAGCTCAGCTCAAATATCTCTTGCCTCGCTTGGTTGGTCAGGGAATTATGCTCAGTCGTCAGGCAGGGGGAATTGGTTCCCGTGGACCTGGTGAAAGCCAGCTGGAGCTGAATCGTCGTAGTGTTCGAAACCAAATTACGGATATCGAGCGCCAGCTCAAGGTGGTTGAGAAAAATCGGGCGACTGTCAGAGAAAAACGTTTGGAGTCCAGCACCTTTAAGATTGGTTTGATTGGTTACACCAATGCTGGGAAGTCAACTATCATGAACACCTTGACCAGTAAGACCCAGTATGAAGCGGACGAGCTCTTTGCGACTCTGGATGCGACGACTAAGAGTATCCATCTGGGGGGGAATCTCCAAGTAACTTTGACAGATACCGTGGGCTTTATCCAAGATTTGCCGACAGAATTGGTGTCCAGTTTCAAATCAACCTTGGAAGAAAGCAAGCATGTGGACCTTCTGGTTCATGTTATTGATGCTAGCAATCCTTACCATGAGGAGCATGAAAAAACAGTTCTGTCCATCATGAAAGACCTGGATATGGACGACATTCCTCGCTTGACCCTCTATAATAAAGCGGATTTGGTGGAGGATTTCACGCCTACCCAAACGCCTTATGCCCTCATTTCTGCCAAGTCTGAGGATAGTCGTGAGAATTTGCAGGCTTTGTTTTTAGAGAAAATCAAGGATATTTTTGAATCCTTTACCCTGCGCGTGCCTTTTTCTAAGTCCTACAAGATTCATGATTTAGAAAGTGTTGCGATTTTGGAAGAACGCGATTATCAGGAGGATGGCGAAGTAATTAGAGGTTACATTTCTGAGAAAAACAAATGGAGGTTAGAGGAATTTTATGACTGATATTAAAACGTTGGCTCTAAAATATGGGGGCTATACAAGTCTAGACAAGGTCTATCTGGATCAACTTCTAGCTGGTAGAACAGAGCAAGAGCAGTTGGCACTGATCACTCCTCCGCCCAGCGTGGTCAATGCTTACTTTGCAGAACTCTACCAGAAAAAAAGTCCTCAAGCTGCGACGGATTATTTTGCGGAACTCAGTCAGGAACTGAATCTTTACAATACTGAGCCAAGTTTCACCCTAGAAAACAAACCTTTTATTCGACTTAATCTGTCTGGCAAATCCTTTGGTTTTTGTTATGATAGTGAGGGTCTGGGTAGAATTTTCTCTGAAAATGAAGAGGTTATTTCAGAAGACTTGCTCTTTGAAATTGCGCAAATTTTCCCCTATCAACTGGTCTTTGAGGAGTCTGGCAAGATTTACATGAAGGCTGTTGGAGATGAGGAAATTGTTAGTGTGGAAAATCTCACAGCTTTGACTGATTTGGAAAGCTTGGCTGACGGTCGTAAGCGTCTAAAAGGTTATAGTCAAGAGGATTTACTGCAAGAAGTTGCTTCTTTTTCTGGCAAGCGCTATTTCCGATCGGAAAACCGCACAGCCATGTTATATATTGATTAATTAGAAAGTATCGAATGGATATTCAATTTTTAGGAACGGGGGCTGGCCAGCCCTCTAAAGCCCGCAATGTCTCCAGTCTCGCCCTGAAACTCTTGGATGAGATTAACGAGGTCTGGCTCTTTGACTGTGGAGAAGGTACGCAAAATCGCATTCTGGAAACGACAATTCGACCACGTAAGGTCAGCAAAATCTTTATTACGCACCTACATGGAGACCACATCTTTGGCTTGCCAGGTTTCCTTTCTAGTCGAGCCTTTCAGGCTAATGAAGAGCAGACGGATTTAGAAATCTATGGACCTCAAGGAATCAAGTCATTTGTCTTAACCAGCCTTCGTGTGTCAGGTTCTCGTCTGCCCTACCGCATTCATTTCCATGAGTTTGACCAAGATTCTTTAGGAAAAATCCTTGAGACCGATAAATTCACTGTGTATGCAGAGGAGCTGGATCACACAATTTTCTGTGTTGGTTATCGTGTCATGCAAAAGGACTTGGAAGGAACGCTGGATGCTGAAAAACTCAAGGCAGCTGGCGTCCCATTTGGCCCACTTTTTGGAAAAATCAAAAACGGTCAGGACGTTGTTTTAGAAGATGGAACTGAAATCAAGGCACCAGACTATATCTCAGCTCCACGTCCAGGTAAGATTATCACCATTCTGGGTGATACCCGCAAAACCAATACCAGTGTGCGTCTGGCTGTCAATGCCGATGTCCTTGTCCATGAATCGACTTATGGCAAGGGTGATGAAAAAATTGCTCGTAACCATGGCCACTCTACTAACATGCAGGCAGCGCAGGTGGCAGTAGAAGCAGGTGCTAAACGCCTCTTGCTTAACCATATCAGTGCCCGTTTCCTCTCAAAGGATATCAGCAAGCTCAAAAAAGACGCTGCTAGCATTTTTGAAAATGTCCATGTGGTCAAAGACTTGGAAGAAGTGGAAATCTAAAAGATTGAGAAAGGAACAGTATGCCTACTATTCTCATTACCGGAGCTAGCGGTGGCCTAGCTCAAGAAATGGTCAAACTCTTGCCAAATGACCAACTCATCTTGCTTGGTAGAAATAAGGAAAAATTAGCCCAACTCTACGGAAACCATCCCCATGCAGAATTGATTGAAATCGATATTACCGATGACTCATCCTTAGAAACTCTGGTAACAGACCTTTATCACCGCTACGGCAGGATTGATGTCTTGATTAACAACGCTGGTTACGGGATCTTTGAGGAATTTGACCAGATTTCCGACCAAGATATTCACCAGATGTTTGAGGTCAATACCTTTGCACTGATGAACCTATCTCGACACCTTGCGGCTCGAATGAAGGAAAGTCGAAAAGGCCATATCATCAATATTGTTAGCATGGCAGGTTTGATTGCTACTGGCAAGTCTAGTCTCTACTCAGCGACCAAGTTTGCGGCCATTGGTTTTTCAAATGCTCTGCGCCTCGAACTCATGCCCTATGGAGTCTATGTGACAACAGTCAATCCAGGACCAATCCGAACAGGATTTTTTGACAAAGCCGACCCAGATGGAACCTATCTCAAGTCAGTTGATCGTTTCCTGCTAGAACCAGATGCAGTGGCTAAAAAGATTGTCAAGATTATAGGAAAAAATAAACGGGAACTCAATCTCCCAGTTTTGTTGAACCTAGCTCATAAGTTTTATACCCTCTTTCCAAAGCTAGCTGATAAGCTGGCAGGGGAGACTTTTAATTATAAGTAAAAAGAACCAATATGCAGGTTGTTGCTAGCCTACATATTGGTTCTTATTTTTTCTCAACTATCAAACTGGACTTCTTCTAGTAGATAGTCGATAAAGCGTTCGCCCATCTTAGATAGACTGGTTTTCTCATGCTGAATATAGACCAGCTCTATAGGGTCATCAATATCTAGTGGGATAGAGACAATATTGTCTCCATTGAGATTGCTGTTCAAAATCCCTGTTGCGATCGTGTATCCATCCAAACCAATCAAGAGGTTAAAGAGAGTGGCACGGTCGCTGACTACGATGGATTTTTTGTGGTATTCCTGCGAGAGAATCTCTTCAGAGAAGTAGAAGGAGTTGTGAGTTCCTTGGTCATAGCTGAGGTAAGGGAAGTTTTCTAAATCAGAGAGTCTCACCTTGTCTTTCTTTGCCAGAGGGTTGGTCTTGCTGACAAATATATGCGGTTGTGCGGTAAAGAGATGATGAGCCAGCAGGTGGTTGTCATCCAGCATTTTTGTTAAAACATCACGGTTGTAGCTGTTGAAAAATAGGACACCGACCTCACTACGGAAGTTCTTGACGTCGTCGATAATCTCCCAAGTCCTAGTTTCACGAAGGAAGAGCTCGTATTTTTCCATATCGCTTTTCTTGAGCAGAGAGACAAAGGCATTGACCACAAAGGCATAGTGCTGGGACGAAACGCTAAAGAGTTCGCGGTGGGCGACAGGATTTTTATAGCGTTCTTCCAGAAGCTGAGTTTGCTCGACAACTTGACGGGCATAAGAGAGAAACTCCATCCCATCACGGGTCAAGGTAATACCCTTAGGATTACGAATAAAGATTTCAATGCCCATTTCATTTTCCAAATCTCTCACAGCATTGGAAAGACTGGGTTGGGTGATAAAGAGTTGCTTGGCTGCCTCATTCATGGAGCCAGTTTCGACGATTTTGATAATATAGTGTAATTGTTGAATTCTCATGTTTTTATTGTACCATACTTGCGTCAGAATCGCCAAAGATGATAGGAAAATCAGGGGCATTGTGTGAGTCTCTTCTTGAAAAAAACATAAAATTTTGCTAGAATGAGTCTTATGAAAACATTCTATGATGTGCAGCAATTCCTCAAACGATTTGGTATTATTGTTTACATTGGAAAACGCTTATATGATATTGAACTGATGAAGCTCGAACTCTCACGGATTTATGATGCAGGGTTGATGGACAAATTAGACTATCTAGAGGCAGAAGCGGTTCTTCGCAGAGAACACAAGATAGAATTGGATTATATTGAGAAAAATGGAGAAATGAACTAATGGTTACTTGGATTTTGTGGGCACTTATACTAGCAATGTTGGCATGGATGGGCTTTAACTATCTTCGTATTCGCCGTGCGGCTAAAATCGTAGACAATGAGGAGTTTGAAGCCTTGATTCGTACGGGTCAATTGATTGATTTGCGAGACCCAGCTGAATTCCACAGAAAACATATCCTTGGTGCCCGCAATATTCCTTCAAGTCAGTTGAAGACAAGTCTTGCAGCCCTTCGTAAGGATAAACCTGTCCTTCTCTACGAAAACCAACGTGCGCAACGTGTTACAAATGCAGCCCTTTACTTGAAAAAACAAGGTTTTTCTGAGATTTATATCCTTTCTTATGGTTTGGATTCTTGGAAAGGGAAAGTGAAGACCAGTTAAGAGCAAGGAAAAAGTTTATAAAGTCGGTCTCATATACTAAATTAATAATCATTTTAAGGAGTTTTATAATATGGACACACAAGAAAAGAAAAAACCATCACTTGTTTTAGGTATTCTATCAATCGTAGCTAGTCTTTTGCTTCCAGTGGTAGGTATTGTTTTAGGAGTTCTTGCTATAATAGAAGCAAACTCACGTCAAAAAGAATCTGGACTTGACTATAAAACAGAAAGAGTTCTAGCAATTATAGGTATTGTAGTTTCTGTAATTAACTGGGTTGCAGGCATCATCCTAATGAGTATTTAAGTAAGAATCTAAAAAAAGCTTTATTTGAAAGCTTTTTTTGTTTTATCCACTTTTCTCTAAGTGATTTTTAATGATTTCCAATTCCTCGGGATTCAAAGGACGGTAATGGCCTTCTGTTAGTTCTGTGTCTAATGTAAACTCACCGAACTGAACTCGTTTGAGGGAGGTTACCTTGACACCAACTGATAGGAACATTTTCTTGACCTGATGAAATTTTCCTTCTGAAATGGTGATGGAGGCTTGACTGAGGGAAGGACTTGCAGATAGAATCTCTAGTCTTGCAGGTTTACAGATAGTGCCATCTAAAAAGACAATTCCTTTTTGAAAGGCTTGGATATGGTCAGGTGTTAGAAGTCCATTGACCTCAACTCGATAAGTTTTATCGACATGATATTGGGGATGGAGGAGCTGAAAGCCCAAGGGACCGTTGTCGGTCAAGAGGAGGAGACCCGTCGTATCTCGGTCCAGTCGGCCGACAGCATAGAGCTTGTCAGACTGGATGTCAGGCGGAAGCAAGTCCATGACGGTTGGAAGTTCCTTGTCTTTGTTGGCTGTAACGACACCAGCAGGCTTATGAAGCATAAGATAGGTGTGCTCATAGCCTTGAATGATTTGTTCCTGAAAAAGGAGTTCCTGTAGTCCTGTATCGATATTTTGGGCTAGGGAGCGGGCTGGGCAACCATCGACGAGAATGTCCCCTTTGAGTAAGGCTTGTTTCATGGCCTTTCGGCTGACTTTTTCTTGGGCTAATAAATTATCTAAACGCATACTGTGCCTATCTTATCATAAGTCGCTTGCTTTGAAAAGGCTTGACATGAAAAGAAAAGCATAGTGAAAACATTTACACTTGCTTGAGTTATGTTATTTACCTGAAATTATGGTATAATCGTTCAGTTAGAAAATAAATTTTGAATATTATAGAGGAAATCATGACAAAATTAAGAGAAGATATCCGTAACATTGCGATTATCGCCCACGTTGACCACGGTAAAACAACCCTCGTTGACGAATTATTGAAACAATCAGAAACGCTTGATGCACGTACTGAATTGGCAGAGCGTGCTATGGACTCAAACGATATCGAAAAAGAGCGTGGAATTACCATCCTTGCTAAAAATACAGCCGTTGCCTACAACGGAACTCGTATCAACATCATGGATACACCAGGACACGCGGACTTCGGTGGAGAAGTTGAGCGTATCATGAAGATGGTTGACGGTGTTGTCTTGGTCGTAGATGCCTACGAAGGAACCATGCCACAGACTCGTTTCGTATTGAAAAAAGCCTTGGAACAAGACCTTGTCCCAATCGTGGTTGTTAACAAAATCGATAAACCATCAGCTCGTCCAGCAGAAGTAGTGGACGAGGTCTTGGAACTTTTCATCGAGCTTGGTGCAGATGACGACCAGCTTGATTTCCCAGTGGTCTATGCTTCAGCGATCAATGGAACTTCTTCATTGTCAGATGATCCAGCTGACCAAGAAGCTACTATGGCACCAATCTTTGACACGATTATCGACCATATCCCAGCTCCAGTAGATAACTCAGATGAGCCTTTGCAGTTCCAAGTGTCACTTTTGGACTACAACGACTTCGTTGGACGTATCGGTATCGGTCGTGTCTTCCGTGGTACTGTTAAGGTTGGGGACCAAGTTACCCTTTCTAAACTTGACGGCACAACTAAAAACTTCCGTGTTACAAAACTCTTTGGTTTCTTTGGTTTGGAACGTCGTGAAATCCAAGAAGCTAAAGCAGGTGATTTGATCGCCGTTTCAGGTATGGAAGACATCTTTGTCGGTGAAACTATCACTCCGACAGACGCAGTTGAAGCTCTTCCAATCCTACACATCGATGAACCAACTCTTCAAATGACTTTCTTGGTTAACAACTCACCATTTGCTGGTAAAGAAGGTAAATGGGTAACTTCTCGTAAGGTAGAAGAACGCCTGCAGGCAGAATTGCAAACAGACGTTTCCCTTCGTGTTGACCCAACTGATTCACCAGATAAATGGACTGTTTCAGGACGTGGAGAATTGCACTTGTCAATCCTTATCGAAACAATGCGTCGTGAGGGATATGAACTTCAAGTATCTCGTCCAGAGGTTATCGTAAAAGAAATCGACGGTGTTAAATGTGAACCATTTGAACGTGTTCAAATCGACACTCCAGAAGAATACCAAGGATCTGTTATCCAAAGCCTTTCTGAACGTAAGGGTGAAATGTTGGATATGATTTCAACTGGTAATGGTCAAACTCGTTTGGTCTTCCTTGTTCCAGCGCGTGGGTTGATCGGTTACTCAACTGAGTTCTTGTCAATGACTCGTGGTTACGGTATCATGAACCATACCTTCGACCAATACTTGCCATTGATTCCAGGTGAAATTGGTGGTCGTCACCGTGGTGCCCTTGTTTCTATCGATGCTGGTAAGGCTACAACTTACTCTATCATGTCTATCGAAGAACGCGGTACTATCTTTGTCAACCCAGGTACTGAGGTTTACGAAGGAATGATCATCGGTGAAAACTCTCGTGAAAACGACTTGACAGTTAACATCACTAAGGCTAAACAAATGACCAACGTTCGTTCAGCTACTAAGGACCAAACAGCTGTTATCAAGACACCTCGTATCTTGACACTTGAAGAGTCTCTTGAGTTCTTGAACGATGATGAGTACATGGAAGTGACGCCTGAGTCTATTCGTTTGCGTAAACAAATCCTTAACAAGGCAGAGCGTGAGAAAGCTAACAAGAAGAAAAAATCAGCTGAATAAGAGCTAGAAAGAGATAAAGATGGTTTATTTAATCATAGGACTCCTCTTATTACTACTCTATGTATTTGCGACACCAGAAAGCATTAAAGGGACAGTCAATATCGTCCTTGTCGTCTTTGCTTTCGTAGCACTCTTGATTTTACTCATGTTGTCTGTTCTGCAAATCTTTCAGCTACCGACAGAATTCTTTATCGCAATCGCCATGCTCTTCCTAGCATACTTTAGCTTGCGAGATATTACCCTCATGTCGGTCCATAAAAGTAAAAGAAGATAAAAAGAGAGTTTTGGCTCTCTTTTTGCTTGTTAGAATGCTGAATCTGAGCATTTTCGTTTAGAATTATTTCCATAAAAATGGTAAAATAGTAAGAGTAGAAATGGAGTTCGAGACATGAAAGTAATAGATCAATTTAAAAATAAGAAAGTCCTTGTTTTAGGTTTGGCCAAGTCTGGTGAATCTGCAGCTCGTTTGTTGGACAAGCTAGGTGCCATTGTGACAGTAAATGACGGGAAACCTTTCGAGGACAATCCAGCTGCCCAAAGTTTGTTGGAAGAAGGGATCAAGGTCATCACAGGCGGTCATCCTTTGGAACTCTTGGATGAAGAGTTCGCCCTTATGGTGAAAAATCCAGGTATCCCATACAGTAATCCCATGATTGAAAAGGCTTTGGCGAAGGGAATTCCAGTCTTGACCGAGGTGGAATTGGCTTATTTGATTTCTGAAGCACCGATTGTTGGTATTACTGGTTCAAATGGAAAAACAACCACAACGACCATGATTGGGGAAGTTTTGACTGCTGCTGGGCAACATGGTCTTTTATCAGGAAATATCGGCTATCCAGCTAGTCAAGTGGCCCAAACTGCGTCAGACAAGGACACTCTTGTTATGGAACTTTCTTCTTTCCAACTCATGGGTGTTCAAGAATTCCATCCTGAGATTGCGGTTATTACTAACCTCATGCCAACTCATATCGACTACCACGGTTCTTTTGAGGAATATGTAGCAGCCAAGTGGAATATCCAGAACAAGATGACAGCGGCTGATTTCCTTGTCTTGAACTTTAACCAAGATTTAGCAAAAGAATTGGCCACTAAAACACAAGCTACCGTTGTACCATTCTCAACACTTGAAAAGGTTGATGGAGCTTATTTGGAAGATGGTCAGCTCTACTTCCGTGGAGAAGTGGTCATGGCAGCTAGCGAAATCGGAGTTCCAGGTAGCCACAATGTGGAAAATGCTCTTGCGACGATTGCTGTAGCCAAGCTTCGTGGTGTGGATAACCAAACCATCAAAGAAACTCTTTCAGCCTTTGGTGGTGTCAAACACCGTCTCCAATTTGTGGATGAAATCAAGGGTGTCAAATTCTATAATGATAGTAAATCAACCAATATCTTGGCTACCCAAAAAGCCTTGTCAGGATTTGACAACAGCAAGGTCATCTTGATTGCAGGTGGTTTGGACCGTGGTAATGAGTTTGACGAATTGGTTCCAGATATTACTGGACTCAAGAAGATGGTCATCCTGGGTCAGTCTGCAGAACGTGTTAAACGGGCAGCAGACAAGGCTGGTGTGGCATATGTGGATGCGACTGATATTGCAGATGCGACCCGCAAAGCCTATGAACTTGCGACTCAAGGAGATGTAGTCCTTCTCAGTCCTGCCAATGCCAGCTGGGATATGTATGCTAACTTTGAAGTACGTGGCGACCTCTTTATCGACACAGTAGCGGAGTTAAAGGAATAATATGAAAAAAATTGTCTTTACAGGTGGGGGGACGGTTGGACACGTTACCCTCAACCTTTTGTTGATGCCCAAGTTCATCGAAGATGGCTGGGAAGTCCACTATATCGGAGATAAACGTGGCATCGAACACCAAGAAATCCTTAAATCAGGTCTAGATGTAACCTTCCATTCCATTGCGACTGGCAAATTACGTCGTTATTTCTCTTGGCAAAATATGCTGGACGTCTTTAAAGTTGGATGGGGAATTGTCCAATCTCTCTTTATCATGTTGAGACTTCGTCCACAAGCACTTTTTTCAAAGGGAGGCTTTGTCTCTGTGCCACCTGTTATCGCAGCCCGTGTTTCAGGAGTTCCTGTCTTTATTCACGAATCTGACCTATCTATGGGCTTGGCCAATAAAATTGCCTATAAATTTGCGACGAAGATGTATTCAACCTTTGAGCAAGCTTCAAGTTTGGCTAAGGTTGAGCATGTAGGAGCAGTGACAAAGGTTTCAGACAAAAAAAGTCCAGAACCCGATGAATTGGTGGATATTCAAACTCACTTTAATCCCAAATTGCCAACAGTATTGTTTGTTGGTGGTTCTGCAGGCGCTCGTGTCTTTAACCAATTGGTGACAGACCATAAGAAAGAACTGACAGAGCGCTACAATATTATCAATTTAACTGGAGATTCTAGCCTGAATGAGTTGAGCCAAAATCTCTTTCGTGTTGACTATGTGACCAATCTCTATCAACCCTTGATGGAATTGGCTGATATTGTTGTGACACGTGGTGGTGCCAATACGATTTTTGAGCTCTTAGCCATGGCAAAATTACATGTTATTGTGCCACTTGGTCGTGAAGCTAGTCGTGGAGACCAGATTGAAAATGCGGCTTACTTTGTAAAAAAAGGCTATGCAGAAGAGCTTCAAGAAAGCGATTTGACCTTGGACAGTTTAGAAGAGAAGCTTTCTCACTTACTAAGCCACAAGGAAGACTATCAAGCGAAGATGAAGGTTTCTAAGGAATTGAAATCTCTAGCAGATTTTTATCAATTGTTGAAAAAAGATTTATCATAAGGAAAGTAAATGTCAAAAGATAAGAAAAAAGAGGGCAAAGAAATCCTCGAAGAATTTAAAGAGTTATCAGAATGGCAGAAACGAAACCAGGAATATCTAAAAAAGAAGGCTGAAGAAGAGGCGGCCCTAGCTGAGGAGAAGGAAAAGGAAAGACAAGCTCGAATGGCTTCAAAATCTGAAAAGTTAGATGCAACCGAGGACCAAGAGAGTGAATCTGATCCAAAAGATTCAGAATCAGCCAAGGAAGATGCGAAAGAAGAAGCAGAAGAGTCAGAAGACGTCAAAAAAGAAGTAGTCAAAGAAGAATCAAAGTCCAAAGAGCCAAAGAAAGAGGATAAAAAGGCAGATAAAAAGTCTGTAAAGGAAAAACCGGTCAAACCGAAAATTCCAGGAATCCATATCTTACGAGCCTTAACGATTTTATTTCCATGTCTGCTTTTATTGGTTGTCTCTGCATACTTGCTCAGCCCTTATGCAACCATGAAGGATATTCGTGTTGAGGGAACAGTGCAAACCACAGATGATGATATTCGACAGGCTTCAGGCATTCAGGATTCGGATTATACGATTAACCTTCTGCTAGACAAGGCAAAATATGAAGAGCAGATCAAGTCTAACTATTGGGTTGAATCAGCTCAGCTTGTCTATCAATTTCCAACCAAGTTTACAATCAAGGTCAAGGAATATGATATTGTAGCCTACTATGTTTCTGGAGAAAGTCATTATCCAATCCTTTCAAGTGGTCAGCTTGAGACCAGTGCGGTCAGTTTGGTGAGTCTGCCAGAAACTTATATATCAGTTCTCTTTAATGACAGCGAACAAATCAAGACCTTTACGTCAGAACTTGCTCAAATTAGTCCAGAACTCAAGGCGGCTATCCAGAAGGTGGAATTAGCCCCAAGCAAGGTCACATCAGATTTAATTCGATTGACTATGAATGATTCGGACGAAGTTTTGGTTCCCCTTTCTGAAATGAGTAAGAAACTGCCATATTACAGTAAGATTAAGCCACAATTGTCAGAACCGAGTGTGATTGACATGGAAGCTGGAATTTACAGTTACACTGTGGCGGATAAATTAATTATGGAAGCTGAGGAAAAGGCCAAACAAGAGGCCAAGGAAGCTGAGAAGAAACAAAAAGAGGAAGAGAAGAAAAGACTGGAAGAACAGCAGAATAAATTGGAAGAAGAGAAGAAAAAATTGGAGGAAGAGAGCAATCGAAATCAAACAAGTCAGCGTTCATCGCGTCGCTAGGTTTAGCTTTTTTTTCTATAGCTCTTTAGTGACCATGTTTTTACTTGACAAGTGCTAGTAGAAATAATAGAATAGTAAAAAACCTTTAAAGCAGTCCAGAGAGGCAGCTAAGGTTAGACGGTGAAAGGGTGGAGACTACCCATTTTTCGTGGAACCTTGCTGTTGGCAGGTTCCTTTTTTCGTGGCTTCTTGTGGCCAGACTCTCTCACTAGCAAAGGTAAAAGGAGAAACCTATGCGAGAACATCGTCCAGTTATTGCTCTTGATTTTCCTAGTTTTGAGGCGGTCAAGGAATTTTTAGCTCTTTTCCCAGTAGAAGAAAGCCTTTATCTAAAGGTAGGGATGGAGCTTTATTACGCAACGGGGCCTGAGATTATTTCCTATTTAAAAAACTTGGGACATAGCGTCTTTCTTGATCTTAAACTTCATGACATTCCCAATACAGTCAAGTCAGCCATGAAGATCTTGTCTCAGCTTGGTGTAGACATGACCAATGTTCATGCGGCTGGTGGTGTAGAGATGATGAAGGCTGCGCGTGAAGGTCTTGGAAGTCAAGCCAAATTGATCGCTGTCACTCAGCTCACATCAACATCAGAAGCTCAGATGCAGGAGTTTCAAAATATCCAAACCAGCCTGCAAGAGTCTGTGATTCATTATGCTAAGAAGACAGCTGAAGCGGGATTAGATGGTGTTGTTTGCTCGGCTCAGGAAGTGCAAGTCATCAAGCAGGCTACCAAACAAGATTTTATCTGTTTAACGCCAGGAATTCGTCCACAGGGAGCTGCAGTAGGAGATCAAAAACGCGTCATGACGCCAGCAGATGCCTATCAAATCGGCAGTGACTATATCGTAGTGGGACGTCCCATTACCCAAGCTGAGGATCCTGTTGCAGCTTATCATGCAATCAAAGAGGAATGGAACCAAGACTAGAATTAAAGAAATAGATTAGAAAAACAAAAGGAGAAGACCATGACACTTGCTAAAGATATCGCTAGCCACCTCTTGAAAATTCAAGCCGTTTACCTTAAACCAGAGGAGCCTTTCACTTGGGCATCTGGTATCAGGTCACCGATTTACACTGATAATCGTGTGACACTAGCCTATCCAGAAACTCGTACCTTAATTGAAAATGGCTTTGTGGAAGCTATTAAAGAAGCCTTTCCAGAGGTAGAAGTCATTGCAGGAACTGCAACAGCAGGGATTCCACACGGAGCTATCATTGCTGATAAGATGAACTTGCCATTTGCCTATATCCGTAGTAAACCAAAAGATCACGGAGCTGGTAACCAAATCGAAGGCCGCGTAGCTCAGGGTCAAAAAATGGTAGTTGTTGAAGATCTTATTTCAACAGGTGGTTCTGTTCTTGAAGCAGTAGCAGCAGCAAAGCGAGAAGGAGCAGATGTGCTTGGAGTTGTAGCGATTTTCAGCTACCAATTGCCAAAAGCAGATAAGAACTTCTCAGATGCAGGTGTCAAACTTGTGACGCTTTCTAACTACAGTGAACTCATTCACCTAGCCCAAGAAGAAGGTTACATCACACCAGAAGGGCTCGATCTTCTAAAACGATTTAAAGAAGACCAAGAAAATTGGCAAAATGCTTAAAACATAGAAAATCAGGTAGTCACTAGGATTACCTGATTTCTTTTTTATACTAGAAAATGAAAAGATTAGTTGAATTTCCATAACTTAAGAAAGTTTATCATTTTTAATTATCTCTGTAAAATGATTGAAAGTATGAAATTTCCAAACAAAATATTTGAAAAGTTTTGAAAAAAGAGTTAAGATATTTTTGTAACATACAAAGTAAACGCTTACTTATTAAGGAGGGCATTTTATGTCATACAAAACAAGCAATGCAGAAGGTCATGTAGATTTCATCAATACCTATGATTTGGAGCCAATGGCGCAACAAGTTATTCCTAAAGCAGCATTTGGCTATATTGCTAGTGGGGCGGAAGATACTTTCACTTTGCGTGAGAATATTCGTGCCTTTAACCACAAACTCATCGTTCCGCATACACTTTGCAATGTAGAAAATCCAAGTACAGAGATTGAATTTGCAGGTGAAAAATTGTCTTCACCAATCATTATGGCGCCTGTTGCGGCTCATAAATTGGCAAATGAACAGGGTGAAGTGGCGACTGCGCGTGGTGTGCATGAGTTTGGTTCTCTCTATACAACCAGCTCTTACTCTACTGTAGATCTTCCAGAAATTACAGAAGCCCTTCAAGGAACACCTCATTGGTTCCAATTTTACTTTAGTAAAGATGACGGGATTAACCGCCACATCATGGACCGTGTGAAGGCTGAAGGTTATAAAGCGATTGTCTTGACGGCAGATGCTACTGTAGGGGGCAATCGTGAGGTGGACAAGCGTAATGGTTTTGTCTTCCCAGTTGGCATGCCGATTGTTGAAGAATATCTGCCAGAAGGTGCTGGAAAATCAATGGACTTTGTTTACAAATCAGCTAAACAACGCTTGTCTCCACGTGATGTAGAATTTATCGCTGAATATTCAGGATTACCAGTTTACGTTAAAGGACCACAATGCCGTGAGGACGTTGAACGTTCGCTTGCTGCAGGTGCCTCTGGTATCTGGGTAACCAACCACGGTGGTCGCCAAATCGACGGTGGACCAGCTGCCTTTGACTCACTTCAAGAAGTAGCAGAAGCAGTTGATAAACGCGTACCAATCGTCTTTGACTCAGGTATTCGTCGTGGTCAACACGTCTTTAAAGCCTTGGCTTCAGGAGCAGACTTGGTAGCTATTGGTCGCCCGGTTATCTATGGCTTGGCTCTCGGCGGTAGTGTTGGTGTGCGTCAAGTCTTTGAACACTTGAATGCGGAATTGAAGACAGTTATGCAATTGTCTGGAACTCAGACTATTGAAGATGTTAAACACTTTAAACTTCGTCATAACCCATACAACCCAACCTTCCCAGTTGACCCACGCGACTTAAAATTGTATTGATAAAAGAGATTACCTCCACTTGATGTGGAGGTTTTTCTTCGTCTATAGGAAGAATAAATCACCATTGAAATCTATACAAATATATTTTCTAATCAAATATCTTGCTAGGGCTTTCATTTTTTGCTATACTGGTGCAGTAATTAAATAATAAAGACATTTGGGGTGCTTTAGGCTGAGATGATACCCATTGAACCTGATACAGTTAAGACTGGCGAAGGGAAATGTGAACAGTTTTTTTCGTATGGCGAAATGAACGATCTAATCTTGTAAGTCAACTCTAATTCTTGATTGTAATTGGAGTTTTTTTGTTTATATAAGCTGGATGAAGGTGATACAAAGTATTTAGGTAGCTCTTCTTGAACGCCCTTGATTTTCTTTAAAAAGGTCAAGTAAAACTAGAATTTTCTTGATGTTTTGTTGATTACGAACGAGTAAAGAGAGGAAAAGTAAATATGGAAACACAAGACTATGCATTTGTGCCAGGTTTGATTGTTGGAGAATTATTAAAAAGCAGTCAGAAGGATTGGCAGGATGCAATTAATCATCGTTTTGTTAAGGAACTTTTTGCGGGGACAATTGAGAATAAGGTCTTAAAGGATTATCTGATTCAAGATTATCACTTCTTTGATGCCTTCTTATCCATGCTGGGTGCTTGCGTAGCCCACGCAGACCAGCTTGAATCCAAGCTTCGTTTTGCCAAGCAACTAGGCTTTCTTGAAGCAGACGAAGATGGTTATTTCCAAAAGGCTTTCAAAGAGTTAAAAGTATCTGAGAATGACTATCTAGAAGTAACCTTGCACCCTGTAACAAAAGCCTTTCAGGAGCTTATGTATTCTGCTGTGTCATCATCAGATTATGCTCATCTTTTGGTCATGTTGGTCATTGCAGAAGGTCTCTATTTAGACTGGGGTTCTATAGATTTGGCTCTACCTGAAGCCTATATTCATTCGGAATGGATCAACCTCCACAGAGGTCCTTTCTTTACAGAGTGGGTTCAATTTCTGGTTGACGAACTCAATCGTGTCGGACAAGGTCGAGAAGATTTGACAGAACTTCAGGAACGCTGGAATCAAGCGGTCGCTTTAGAATTAGCCTTTTTTGATATTGGTTATGACGCCTAGAGAAGGTTTAGGATATTTACAAATTTGATGAGGTAAATCATTCAATGTAAATGGTAAATGAAAAAAATTTCTTAACGAAAGATAGAGATAAATCGAAATCAGTAGATCGTATAAAGTTAGAAGGAAGAATTTCAATATGACAAGTTTAAAATTATTAAAAGAAAAAGCACCTTTGGTCATTTGTATAACCAATGATGTCGTAAAAAATTTCACAGCAAATGGATTAGTAGCACTGGGTGCATCACCAGCCATGAGTGAGTTTCCAGCAGATTTAGAGGACTTATTAAAGTATGCTGGAGGTTTATTAATAAACATAGGCACATTGACAGATGAAAATTGGAAATTATACCAAGCTGCTCTGAAAATTGCAGAGAAATATAATGTCCCAGCAGTTTTAGATCCTGTAGCCTGTGGAGCAGGAGAGTATAGAAAAAAAGTAGCAGATGATCTAATCAACAATTACAAACTAGCAGCGATTAGGGGAAATGCTGGCGAGATTGCTTCTTTAGTAGGGATAAATGTGGCATCTAAAGGAGTAGATAGTGCGGGCGTAGATAATATTGATGAAATTGCTCTAGCAGCAAATGAGAAGTTCAATATTCCTATAATAGTAACAGGTGAAGTGGATGCTATTGCGGTAAATGGAGAAGTGGTAACGATTCATAATGGTAGTGCCATGATGCCAAAAGTTATTGGGACAGGATGTTTATTAGGTGCTGTAGTAGCAAGCTTTATCGGACTAGAAAAAGGTCAAGAGTTGAAATCATTAGAAACAGCAATGTTGGTTTACAATATCGCTGGAGAAATGGCAGAAAAACGTCCAAATGGGCATCTTCCAGGTACCTTTAAAGTTGAATTTATAAATGCCTTATACGAGATTACAGACGAAGATATAAAGAAATTCAAAAGAGTGAAGTAAAATGTTTCATAAAGAATTACTAAAACTATATTTTATTTGTGGAACGACTACTTGCCAGGGAAAAAATCTATATACAGTCGTCGAGGAAGCCTTAAAAGGTGGTATAACCTTATTTCAATTTCGTGAAAAAGGTGAGGGATCCTTAGAAGGTAAAGAAAAAGTCGAATTAGCAATTAAACTACAGGATCTTTGTAAAAAATACAATGTTCCGTTTATTGTTAATGATGATATTGATTTGGCAATGGAAATTGACGCTGATGGCGTACATGTAGGACAGGATGACCTTGGAGTTGATGAAATTAGAAAATTGATGCCAGATAAAATAATTGGTCTTTCTATAAAAAACGAGGAAGAATTTCAACAATCAAAAGTTGAATATGTAGATTATGTCGGTGTTGGTCCTGTATTTGATACCCAATCAAAGGATGATGCTGGTGGTGCTATAGGTTATGAAGGTCTTAAATTGATGAGAAAACTACTGCCACAAATGCCCTTAGTTGCAATTGGTGGGATACAGACGCAACATATTAAAGACATTATACAGACCAATATAGATGGTGTTTCAATCATTTCAGCAATATCGTATGCAAAAAATATAGAAAAAACTGTTCGAGAAATGAGTGAACAATAGGTATCTATCCTTGGATTCTAAGTAAGTGGAAGTTTTCCTTTTCTAAAAAGATATGTCCAGATTCAGTTTAAATAGCTAATCTATCAAACAAGACATTTGGTTTTTGTAAAAGAAAGACTTGCTATCTTTGTGAGTGCAAGAGTGTGTTTCCCAGTTCAATTTCTTGAACTAGAATAAATCGTTTGTTATAATATTTATATAATTAAATAATAAAGACATTTGGGGTGCTTTAGGCTGAGATGATACCCATTGAACCTGATACAGTTAAGACTGGCGAAGGGAAATGTGAAATGGTTTTGTATTTATAGAAACTAACCATCTAATCTTGTAAGCTGAACTCTAATTCCTATCTGTAATTAGAGTTTTTTCTTTTACGAAACTGGATGAAGATGATACAAAGCATTTAGGTAGCTCACATTGAATGCCCCACTTTTCTTTAAAAAAGGAGTTTTTTATGTTGAAAAAATGGCAGTTAAAAGATGTTATCTTACTTGCTTTCTTGTCTATTTTTTTTGGTGGCGTTTTTGTGGGGTCAGGCTATCTGTTTGATATTCTCACTCTGATTTTAGCACCTCTTGGTTTACAGGCCTTTGCCAATGAAATCCTCTTTGGTCTCTGGTGTATGGCTGCGCCTATTGCTGCCATTTTTGTTCCAAGAGTGGGAAGTGCAACGATTGGAGAAGTGCTAGCTGCGCTTGCTGAAGTCCTTTATGGTAGCCAATTCGGTCTAGGTGCCCTTTTGTCTGGCTTGGTTCAAGGTTTGGGAAGTGAACTTGGTTTTATCGTAACCAAGAATCGCTATGAAAGTTGGCTCTCTCTAACTGCCAATAGTATTGGGATTACGCTTGTTAGCTTTGTCTATGAATACATTAAGTTAGGTTACTATGCCTTCTCCCTTCCTTTTGTCCTTTCTTTGCTTGTAGTACGTTTTATTTCCGTCTTTTTCTTCTGTACTATCTTGGTTCGTGCAATTGTCAAACTTTATCATCAGTTTGCAGCTGGAGGCAAGGCATAGATGGGGCTGGAACTACGAGCGATTCAGTCCCCAATCTTCTCTGAGCCGATTGATTTTACTTTTCATGCGCAAGCCTTTACCTTGTTAGTTGGAAGCAGCGGTTCAGGAAAATCTAGTCTCTTTCAAATGATTGCCCAAGTCAGTTCTCTTCCCTATAGCGGTCAAGTCCTGATAAATGGGAGCGAGGTCAGTCAGCTTTCTATCATCGAACGTTTCCAGACGGTTGGTATCCTCTTTCAAAATCCCAATCATCAATTTACCATGGAGAACTTGTTTGAGGAGCTAATTTTTACCTTGGAAAATATTGGGCATCCCGTTCAGGAAATTGATTCTAAAATAGCAGATGTTGTCCAGCAATGTCGCTGCAAGGCGATTTTGCACCGTCCAATTCATCACTTATCAGGTGGGGAAAAGCAAAAGGCTGCTTTGGCTGTTCTCTTTGCTATGAATCCTAGGGTCTATCTCTTGGATGAGCCTTTTGCTTCCATTGACCGCAAGAGTAGGATAGAGATATTGGAGATTCTAAAAGAGTTGGTCTCTGATGGGAAGACAGTTATTTTGTGCGACCATGATTTATCTGATTATGAAGCCTATATCGACCATATGGTGGAGCTAAGAGACGGACAACTAAGGAAAATAAATCAAATCCCTACCTCTGAGCTGACACAGGTTTCTTCAAAGGAAGTTGCTTCTAGTCCAGAACTATTCCATATGGATCGTGTGACTTGTGAGCTGGATAAGCGCCCCCTCTTTTCGATTGCTGATTTCACATTTTACCAAGGAATTTCCTGTATTTTGGGTGACAATGGTGTCGGGAAATCAACCCTCTTTCGGTCTATTCTTCAATTTCAAAAGTATAAGGGGTGTATTACTTGGAAGGGTTCGGTTCTCAAAAAGAAAAAGAGCCTGTATCGTGACTTGACGGGTGTTGTTCAGGAGGCTGAGAAGCAGTTTATCCGAGTCAGTCTGCGAGAGGAACTTCAATTAGATGGACCTGATTCTGAAAGAAATCAGCGAATTTTCCAAGCTTTACGATATTTTGATTTGGAGCAGGTACTCGATAAGAGCCCCTATCAATTAAGTGGTGGCCAGCAAAAGATTCTTCAGCTCTTGACCATCTTGACTAGCAAGGCTTCTGTGATCTTGCTAGACGAACCTTTTGCAGGTTTGGATGATAGAGCTTGCCATTATTTTTGTCAGTGGATTCTGGAGGAGAGAAATCAAGGAAGAAGTTTTCTGATCATTAGCCATCGTTTAGATCCCTTGATCTCTGTGGTTGATTATTGGATTGAGATGACTAGTCAGGGGCTCGGTCATGTGAAAGAAGTGACAATTACCAAACCACTCACATCTCAGAGTAGCAATGCTCAAAGGGAGGTGAGATAGTATGGTCAAAGTAGCAACCCAGACACCGATTATCAGTCTCTTCTTGCTGATTTTATCGCTGGAAACATCTTTCATTCCTTCGATTGCTCTTAATCTCTCGGTAGTTGCATTTTGTATTCTCTTTATGCTCTATTACCGTCGATTTAAAGTATTGGCTTGGATGATTCTGCTCGCCATTTTGCCATCCTTGGCCAACTACTGGGCAGTTCAGTTACATGGAGATGCTTCGCAGGCAGTCATGCTTGGAACGAGGGCTTTTGTGACCGTTTGTATTGGTCTTGTCTTTGTTTCCTCTATTTCCCTAAAAGAGCTTCTCTTGTACTTGGCTCAAAAGGGGTTATCACGCTCTTGGTCCTATGCCTTGATTGTGGTATTCAATTCCTTCCCCCTCATTCAGCAAGAAATCAAATCTCTCAAGGAAGCTTGCCTATTACGTGGTCAAGAACTACATTTTTGGTCGCCCTTGATTTACAGTAAGGTTCTGATGACAGTCTTTAGATGGCGCCATCTTTACCTGAGAGCTCTATCGGCGCATGGATATGACGAGCATGCACAGGTGGAGAATAGCTATCGGACTTTTTATATTCCTCAAAGGACAATATTCATCTACTTGCTTTTCTTTTTATTGCTTCAAACCAGTCTATTTTTATAAAGGAGTTATTATGGAATTTACAGATATTGCGATGGAATTATCCAAGGAAGCTTGGCAGGCTTCCTTTCATCACCCCTTTGTTTTACAGTTGCAAGAGGGTAATTTAGACCCGTCCATCTTTCGCTATTACTTGATTCAGGATGCCTACTATTTGAAGGCCTTCTCAGAAGCCTATCACCTCTTGGCTGATAAGACTTTGAATGAGGAAATGAGAAGACTCTTGAAACAAAATGCTCAGAGTCTAGTGGAAGGTGAGTTATTTATCCGCCAACAATTTTTCAAGGAATTAGAAATCAGCGACCAGGAAATGGAGCAACATCCAATCGCTCCAACTTGTTATCATTATATCTCTCACATTTATCGGCAATTTGCAGAGCCAAACTTGGGTATTGCCTTTGCGAGCTTGCTGCCTTGTCCTTGGCTATATCATGATATAGGCAAATCACTTAATCTTAAACCATCACCAAATCCTCTCTACCAACAATGGATTGAAACTTATATTACGGATGAGTTGGAGCAACAGATTAGAGAGGAAGAGGCTCTGGTCAATCAACTCTATCGAGAAAGTGACGAGACAGACAAGAAAAAAATGCTAGATGCCTTCCACATCAGTGTTCATATGGAAGCTAAGTTTTGGGAAATGGCCTACCAACACCAGACATGGAAAAGCGATTTACAGTCTTTAGAAACAGGAGAAGAATAGAAATATGAGAAAGCACCAATTACAGGTTCACAAATTAACCATTTTATCCATGATGATTGCCCTTGATGTAGTCCTTACGCCTATCTTTCGGATTGAGGGAATGGCACCGATGTCCAGTGTAGTCAATATTCTAGCAGGAATCATGATGGGACCTGTTTATGCCTTGGCTATGGCTACAGTGACAGCCTTTATCCGTATGACGACTCAAGGAATTCCGCCTTTAGCTCTAACAGGAGCGACTTTTGGAGCCCTTCTAGCAGGTCTCTTTTATAAGTACGGTCGAAAATTTCACTATTCTGCTCTCGGAGAGATTTTGGGAACAGGTATTATTGGTTCTATTGTTTCCTATCCTGTTATGGTACTCTTTACAGGATCAGCTGCTAAGCTTAGCTGGTTTATCTATACTCCTCGATTTTTCGGAGCAACCTTAATCGGTACAGCGATTTCCTTTATTGCCTTTCGATTTTTAATCAAGCAGGAATTCTTTAAAAAAGTGCAGGGATATTTTTTTAATGAAAGGATAAACTGATGAAGGAATTGACAAATCCTTTTCCTCTGGAAACAACTTCCCTCATTCACTGCATTACCAATGAGATTTCTTGTGAGATGCTGGCAAATGGGATTTTGGCTCTGGGATGTAAACCAGTTATGGCAGATGATTCCCGTGAGGTTCTTGTTTTTACTAAGCAAAGCCAGGCCCTCTTCATCAATTTGGGGCATTTGTCTGCTGAGAAGGAAAAAGCAATCCGTATGGCAGCTTCTTATGCAGCTCAAGTTTCTCTCCCAATGGTAGTAGATGCGGTTGGCGTAACGGCTTCATCCATTCGTAAGAGCTTAATTAAAGACCTTTTAGACTACAGCCCTACGGTCCTTAAAGGAAACATGTCGGAAATTCGAAGTCTTGTTGGCTTAAAACACCACGGCGTTGGGGTCGATGCGAGTGCTAAAGATCAAGAAACTGAGGATTTACTTCAAGTCTTGAAAGACTGGTGTCAGCTTTATCCAGGTATGTCATTCTTAGTCACAGGCCCCAAGGACCTCATCGTTTCGAAGAATCAGGTCGCTGTACTGGAAAATGGCTGTGCAGAATTAGACTGGATAACAGGGACAGGAGACTTGGTTGGAGCCTTGACAGCCGTTTTTCTCAGCCAAGGAAAGACTGCCTTTGAAGCTTCGTGTCTAGCAGTCTCTTATCTCAATATCTCTGCTGAGAGAATAGTTGTTCAAGGAATGGGATTGGAAGATTTTCGCTACCAAGTACTCAATCAGCTTTCGCTCCTCAAAAGAGATGAAAACTGGCTAGATGCCATTAAAGGAGATATTTATGAATAGAGAGGCGCTTAGACTGTATCTGGTAACCAACCGCTACCAAGATTCCTTGGAAAGCTTTCTTGAAAAGATTGAGACGGCTTGCCGTTCAGGGGTTACCATAGTCCAATTACGAGAAAAAAATCTCACAACCAATCAATACTATCAACTAGCCAAACAAGTCAAGGAAATAACAGATGCCTATCAGGTACCCTTGATAATCGATGATCGTTTGGATGTTTGTATTGCAGTCGATGCTGCAGGCCTGCATATCGGAGACGATGAACTACCAGTTTCGGTTGCCAGACAAGTCTTGGGCCCTGACAAAATACTTGGTGTCACCGCTAAAACTGTAAAAAGAGCCCTAGAGGCAGAAGAAGGAGGGGCGAATTACTTGGGGACAGGAGCCATTTTCCCGACAACCACCAAGGAAAATGCGCCTATCACCTTGATTTCAACCTTGAAAACAATTTGTCAAAGGGTCGCCATTCCAGTAGTTGCTATCGGAGGCTTGACTTCGGAGAACATTGACCAGCTTGTTGGCACTGGAATAGCTGGAGTAGCTGTAGTGCGTGATTTGATGCAGGCAGAAGATATTGAGGCAAAAACGCAAGCTTTTTTAACAAAGCTAGATGACATTATTTCCTAATTAATACTCAATGAAAATCAAAGAGCAAACTAGGAAGCTAGCTGCAGGTTGCTCAAAGCACAGCTTTGAGGTTGCAGATAAAGCTGACGTCGTTTGAAGAGATTTTCGAAAAGTATAAAAACTCTCTAATTCCCTTAAAGTAGGAACTAGAGAGTTTTTTTAATCTTTAAAACTTGTATGGTTGACTGGGCCAGAACCATGACCGAGTTGAGGGGCGTCTTGGATGGCTTTCGTGATAAAGGCCTTTGCCTTATCAACTGCCTGATAAAGGCTTTTTCCCTTGGCTAGTTCAGCAGTAATCACTGCAGCAAAGGTACATCCAGTACCATGGGTGTGACAGGTTTGAATTCGTGGACTTTCCCAGACAAATTGCTCATCCTTGGTAAAGAGGAAATCCTTGGCACCGCCTTCGAGATGCCCACCTTTGATGACCACAGACTGAGGACCAAATTCTTTTAAAATCAGGCGACCAGCACGCTGCATGTCTTCTGGATTATGGATTGAAAAACCAACAATCTCTTCTGCCTCAGGAAGATTGGGTGTAATAATAGTTGCAAGGGGAAGTAGATTTGTTTTTAGGTAGTCTCTGGCACTGGTATCAATCAGGGTGTCTCCGCTTGTTGCGACCATAACAGGGTCAAGGACGTAGGGACAATCCAGCTTTTTAAGATAGAGCTGGATGATTTCCATGATTTCGGTAGTTGCCAACATCCCAGTTTTTACAGCCTGAGGCTTGATATCCGAAAAGACACTCTCCAATTGGGCTTTCAACATTTGAGGAGAAACGTGCTCGATTAATTGAACGCCTCTGGTATTTTGAGCGACAAGACTGGTCACAACGGCCATTCCATAGACATCTCTAGCTTGGAACGACTTTAAATCAGCCATAATGCCAGCACCACCACTGGGGTCAGTACCTGCAATGGTCAAAGCAACGGGTAAATAAGTCATCTAAAACCTCCCAACCAACTGAAGTTTGTATTCTTAAGAACAAGCTGGTCTGTTTTAGAAAGGTAATAGAAGACTGCTAGTCCCCATTATCATTTCCACTTCCATCAGCTAGCATTACCTAGATTGAGTCAAAGGGTCTAACAGTCGTTAATCTCAGCTTTACGCACCCCTAGTGGTTGTTTTCTTTTTTCTTTAGTATAGCATATTTTTATAGTTTATATAGTAAGATTTAACTGAAAATCCTTTATCAAATGATTAAAATTCTATTTTTCAAAAAAAGATTAATTCCATAGTTGACAAATGTAGATTTTTTGAGTATACTAATAATTGTAATTGACAAATGTAGATTTTGGAGGTGTGATTATGCAGATTTCAGATGCAGAATGGCAGGTCATGAAGATTATTTGGATGCAAGGAGAGCAGACTAGTACGGATTTGATTAGGGTTCTGGCTGAGCGATTCGACTGGTCCAAGTCGACCATTCAAACTCTTTTGGCTCGTCTGGTTGAGAAAGAGTGTCTGACTCGGAAAAAAGAAGGCAAGTCTTTTGTCTATTCAGCCCTTTTAACTTTGGATCAAAGTCGGGATTTACTTGTCCAAGATATCAAGGACAAGGTTTGTTCTCGTAGGATTAAGAACTTGTTAGCTGATTTGATTGCTGAATGTGATTTTACTCAGACTGACTTGGAAGACTTGGAAGCTGTGATTTCTGAGAAGAAATCAAGCGCTGTGACAGAAGTAAAATGTAATTGTATGTAAAGGAGACGTCATGTTAAATAGTATTGTAACCATTATTTGTATTGCCCTTATCGCGTTTATCTTGTTTTGGTTTTTCAAAAAGCCTGAAAAATCTGGACAAAAGGCCCAGCAAAAAAACGGCTACCAAGAGATTCGAGTGGAAGTCATGGGGGGCTATACGCCTGAGTTGATTATCCTCAAGAAATCAGTGCCAGCCCGCATTGTTTTTGACCGCAAGGATCCTTCACCCTGTCTGGATCAGATTGTTTTTCCAGACTTTGGTGTACATGCGGACCTGCCTATGGGGGAAGAGTATATAGTGGAAATCACGCCTGAGCAGGCTGGAGAGTATGGTTTCTCTTGTGGCATGAATATGATGCACGGTAAGATGATTGTAGAATAGGAGAATGATATGACTGAAATTGTAAAAGCAAGTCTTGAAAATGGTGTTCAAAAAATCCGTATCACGGCAGACAAAGGCTACCATCCAGCTCATATACAGCTTCAAAAAGGGATTCCAGCTGAGATTACCTTTCATCGAGCAACTCCTTCAAACTGTTACAAGGAAATTTTGTTTGAAGAAGAAGGCATCTTGGAACCAATCGGCGTAGATGAGGAGAAAGTCATTCGTTTTACACCTCAAGAATTAGGTCAACATGAATTTTCTTGTGGTATGAAGATGCAAAAGGGAAGTTATACAGTTGTTGAGAAGACTCGAAAATCTCTATCACTTTTACAGCGTTTTTGGATTACTAGTATCTTTACTGTGCCTCTTGTGATCCTCATGATTGGGATGTCGACAGGAGGAATTAGTCACCAAGTCATGCGTTGGGGCACCTTTTTAGCCACAACACCGATTATGCTAGTAGCAGGTGGTCCTTATATCCAAAGTGCTTGGGCTAGTTTTAAAAAGCACAATGCCAACATGGATACCTTGGTTGCTCTGGGAACCCTAGTGGCCTATTTCTATAGCTTAGTTGCCCTCTTCGCTGGCCTCCCCGTTTACTTTGAAAGTGCTGCATTTATCTTCTTCTTCGTTCTTATGGGAGCCGTTTTTGAGGAGAAAATGCGGAAAAATACTTCCCAAGCTGTGGAGAAATTACTTGACTTGCAGGCTAAAACTGCAGAAGTCTTGCGTGAGGATAACTATGTTCAAGTCCCTTTGGAGCAAGTCAAGGTAGGTGACCTGATTCGAGTGCGTCCCGGTGAAAAGATTGCGGTTGATGGTGTCGTAGTAGAAGGTATCTCTAGTATTGATGAGTCTATGGTGACAGGTGAGAGTCTGCCTGTGGACAAGACAGTTGGAGATACCGTCATTGGTTCAACCATCAATAATAGTGGAACACTTGTTTTTAGAGCAGAAAAAGTTGGTTCAGAGACTGTTTTGGCTCAGATTGTGGATTTTGTGAAGAAAGCTCAGACAAGTCGTGCGCCGATTCAGGACTTGACGGATAAAATTTCAGGGATTTTTGTCCCAGCCGTTGTCATTTTAGGGATTGTGACCTTTTGGGTTTGGTTCGTCTTGCTCAGGGATAGTGTAGTTGTGCTTGGAGCGAGCTTTGTGTCTTCGCTTCTCTATGGAGTAGCAGTTCTGATTATTGCCTGCCCTTGTGCCTTGGGTCTTGCAACACCGACAGCCCTTATGGTTGGGACAGGTCGCAGTGCCAAGATGGGAGTTCTCCTCAAAAATGGAACGGTTCTACAGGAAATCCAGAAAGTTCAAACTATCGTCTTTGATAAAACAGGGACTTTGACTGAAGGGAAACCTGTGGTCACAGATATCATCGGCGACGAAGTAGAAGTGCTTGGATTGGCAGCTTCCTTGGAAGAAGCTTCTCAACACCCACTGGCTGAGGCTATTGTTAAGCGAGCGACTGAAGCTGGACTTGAGCTTCAAACTGTTGAAAATTTCCAAGCCTTGCACGGAAAAGGTGTCTCAGGGCAAATCAATGGAAAACAAGTTCTGCTTGGAAATGCTAAAATGCTGGATGGCATGAACATTTCTAGCACTTATCAAGAAAAACTAGAAGAACTGGAAAAAGAAGCTAAGACAGTTGTGTTCTTGGCTGTTGAGAATGAAATCAAAGGCTTGCTTGCTCTGCAAGATATTCCTAAGGAAAATGCTAAGCTTGCCATCAGTCAGTTGAAAAAACGAGGTCTTAAAACAATCATGCTGACAGGAGACAATGCTGGTGTGGCGCGTGCTATTGCAGATCAAATCGGAATCGAAGAGGTCATTGCAGGTGTCTTGCCAGAAGAAAAAGCTCATGAAATCCATAAACTACAAGCGGCTGGCAAAGTAGCCTTTGTTGGGGACGGTATCAATGACGCTCCTGCCCTTAGTGTAGCAGATGTGGGGATTGCTATGGGAGCTGGAACGGATATCGCTATCGAGTCAGCAGATTTAGTGTTGACAACCAATAACCTCCTAGGCGTGGTTCGTGCCTTTGACATGAGTAAGAAAACCTTTCATCGAATTCTGCTCAATCTTTTCTGGGCCTTTATCTACAATGTCGCCGGAATTCCGATTGCAGCAGGAGTCTTTTCTGGTGTTGGACTGGCCCTCAATCCAGAACTGGCAGGTCTAGCTATGGCCTTTAGTTCTGTATCCGTTCTGACTAGTTCACTCTTACTAAACTTTAGTAAAATAGATTAAAAGCGGGCTTGCTCGCTTTTTATACTCTTCAAAAATCTCTTCAAACCACGTCAGTTTTGTCTGCAACCTCAAAGCTGTGTTTTGAGCAACCTGCGGCTAGCTTTCTAGTTTGCTCTGTGATTTTCATTTAGTATTATAAAACAGAAACTAAAAACGTTTTCAAACTGTACTGTAATAGAGAATAAAAACTTCTGAGCAGATTCTTAGTAAAGTCAAAATAAATGTGATAAATTAGTATTGTAAAAATTTACTGAAACGTTTTCAAAAACTATATGAAACCTTTTTTAGTAGATTTAAAAATATTTGAAGGAGAGTTATCATTATGACTCAAGGGAAAATTACTGCATCTGCAGCAATGCTTAATGTATTGAAAACATGGGGCGTAGACACGATCTACGGTATCCCATCAGGAACACTCAGCTCATTGATGGACGCTTTGGCTGAAGACAAAGATATCCGCTTCTTGCAAGTTCGCCACGAAGAAACAGGTGCTCTTGCAGCGGTTATGCAAGCTAAATTCGGTGGCTCAATCGGGGTTGCAGTTGGTTCAGGTGGTCCAGGTGCGACTCACTTGATTAACGGTGTTTACGATGCAGCTATGGATAACACTCCATTCCTAGCAATCCTTGGATCACGTCCAGTTAACGAACTCAACATGGATGCTTTCCAAGAATTGAACCAAAACCCAATGTACAACGGTATCGCTGTATATAACAAACGTGTAGCTTACGCTGAGCAATTGCCAAAAGTTATTGACGAAGCTTGCCGTGCTGCAGTTTCTAAAAAAGGTCCAGCTGTTGTTGAAATCCCAGTAAACTTCGGTTTCCAAGAAATCGACGAAAACTCATACTATGGATCAGGTTCATACGAGCGTTCATTCATCGCTCCTGCTTTGAACGAAGTTGAAATCGACAAAGCTGTTGAAATCTTGAACAATGCTGAACGTCCAGTTATCTATGCTGGTTACGGTGGTGTGAAAGCTGGTGAAGTGATCACTGAATTGTCACGTAAAATCAAAGCACCAATCATCACAACTGGTAAAAACTTTGAAGCTTTCGAATGGAACTATGAAGGTTTGACAGGTTCTGCTTACCGTGTTGGTTGGAAACCAGCCAACGAAGTGGTCTTTGAAGCAGACACAGTTCTTTTCCTTGGTTCAAACTTCCCATTTGCTGAAGTTTATGAAGCATTCAAGAACACTGAAAAATTCATCCAAGTTGATATTGACCCTTACAAACTTGGTAAACGTCACGCCCTTGACGCTTCAATCCTTGGTGACGCAGGTCAAGCAGCGAAAGCAATCCTTGACAAAGTGAATCCAGTTGAATCTACTCCATGGTGGCGTGCAAACGTTAAGAACAACCAAAACTGGCGTGATTACATGAACAAACTCGAAGGTAAAACTGAGGGTGAATTGCAATTGTATCAAGTTTACAATGCAATCAACAAACATGCTGATCAAGACGCTATCTATTCAATCGACGTAGGTGACACTACTCAAACATCTACTCGTCACCTTCACATGACACCTAAGAACATGTGGCGTACATCTCCACTCTTTGCGACAATGGGTATTGCCCTTCCTGGTGGTATCGCTGCTAAGAAAGACAATCCAGATCGCCAAGTATGGAACATCATGGGTGACGGTGCATTCAATATGTGCTACCCAGACGTTATCACAAACGTTCAATACGACCTTCCAGTTATCAACGTTGTCTTCTCAAATGGTAAATATGCCTTCATCAAGGACAAATACGAAGACACAAACAAACACTTGTTTGGTTGTGACTTCCCTAATGCTGACTATGCGAAAATCGCTGAAGCTCAAGGAGCTGTTGGATTTACAGTTGACCGTATCGAAGACATCGATGCAGTTGTTGCAGAAGCTGTTAAATTGAGCAAAGAAGGTAAAACTGTTGTTATCGATGCTCGCATCACTCCACACCGTCCACTTCCAGTAGAAGTACTTGAATTGGATCCAAAACTTCACTCAGAAGAAGCAATCAAAGCCTTCAAGGAAAAATACGAAGCAGAAGAACTCGTACCATTCCGTCTCTTCTTGGAAGAAGAAGGGTTGCAATCACGCGCAATTAAATAATTTCTCTCGTCGAAAATCAAATGTAAACTGTGTTATCTTCACCTTGCCGTACTTCAGTACTGCCTGCGGTTCGATGCCTTGTTTATTCTTTGATTTTCTTAGAGCGAAACTTAAAAAGATCGGAGCAATCCGGTCTTTTTATGGAGGATAGTAAATGAATTTAAATCAATTAGATATTATCGTTTCCGATGTTCCCCAAGTCTGTGCTGACTTGGAGCGTATTTTGGGTAAAAAGTCCGATTATGTTGATGACAGTTTTGCTCAGTTTACGATTGGCAGTCACTGTCTGATGTTGTCCCAAAATCATTTGATTCCTTTGGAAGATTTTCAGTCAGGAATCATTCTTCACATCGAGGTTGAGGATCTAGAGCAGAACTACCAACGATTGAAAGAAATTGGTACTGAGATTTTACACAGCCCTTGTGAAACGGATTGGGGAACAGAGTCCTTATTAGTTAAAGGTCCTGCTGGTCTAGTGCTTGATTTTTATCGTATGAAATATGGGGCTTAGTCATTTGAAGATCACCTTAACTATTCTTAAAACAGAATGTGAGAATATGAACTATTGAAAGATCGGAGCAATCCGGTCTTTTTATGGAGGAGAGTAAATGAATTTAAATCAATTGGATATTATTGTTGCAGATGTTTCCTAAAAATAACCCATCTAGTCATTAATTATATATAATTTGTATCTTTTGGTTTATTAATTTGTTTTTAAAATTTAATAATGTTACAATTAACATTGAAATCAAATAGAAAAGGAAGATGCAAAAGTGGGTACACTATTAGCAACAAGATTAAAAAATAGACGAAAAGAATTAAAAATGTCTCAGCGAGAATTGGCCGAGGGGATATGTAAACAGGGACAGATTAGTCGATTAGAGAATGGAGAATTTACTCCAGGAGCAGAATTTTTATATGCTCTGTCTAAGAAGTTAAAAGTTAGTATAGATTATTTTTTTAATGAGCAGATTGGAGAGGAGATTGATGAGCTATCAGAGTTTAAGAAGTTAGCCCAGACATTTATCACAAATCGAAATTATGAATCTTTGAAATATATATATGAATTAGAGAGTGTAAAGGTACATCGCTTGTCTCTAGTAGATAAGTTTTATATGGAGTGGATAAAATCTCTTATAGATTTTTATTTCTACGGGCAAAAAGAGGAGGCTGTGGCAAGATTGGAGAAGGTACTATCTCAGTTAAGTGTAACTGACTTGACCTACCTTCAAGTTGCAAATACTCTATTCAATTTTTATTATGATATTGAAGATTTAGAGAGTTTTAATGAAATTAGAGAAAAGTTAGAGTATCAAGTAAATCAACTCAAGTTAAACACAATCGAAGAATTAAACCTTTCTATTAAATTTAATTATAATGTTTGTCGCTATCTATGGTTGCAGAATAATACTGAAGAGGCTATTACTAAAATCACAGATACGATAAAGCAATGTAAGACGTATAGAACAACATATCTTTTGGCTGATTTGTATGTATTGATGGGAAATGTCAGTAAAAATTTTTCTTCTAAAGTTGTAGTAAAAGAGTACTTTGAAATGGCTTATTTCCTGTATAAGCTTGAGGGCAATATGTCAATGGCTCTTAAAATCGAGCATTATATTGCAGATATGACAGAATAGTAAAGACGATGTTCAATTAAGCATCGTTTTTTTAATCCAAAAAGATACAAATATGTATTAAATTGAAAAAAATAAAAAAATATTATCAAAATAATTGACATAATAACATCGAAGTGCTAAACTAAAGGCAAAAATAAAAGGAAAGAATACTGTGAATATCAATAAGAAAACGTTTTATACAATAACTTTTGGTGAATTTATATCAAATATTGGAGATAGATTTCAGAAAATTGCTTTTCCAATCTTAATTTACCAAGAATTTCATTCGTCTTTTGCAATGGGAGGAATGGTGATTATTGAATTATTACCTCAATTCTTCTTGGGATTTGTGATGGGTTACTTATTAGATAATTTCAATAAGAAAAAAATACTATTATGGTCTACATTAATACCTGCATTATTATGTAGTGTAATACCGATATTATCTAAATATTCAGTTTCTATATTTTTTTACTATGTTATTGCATTTTTGATACCTTTATTTTCGACACTTTTTCAAACAGGATTCTCAGTCATTACTCCGGCCTTATTTGAGAAGGAAGAATTGCAAAAATATAATTCTCAATTTCAAGGTGTCCGAACTATTTCAAAATTAATTTCTCCAGCTATAGCAGGTGTACTAATGTTAAAGTTTAATATTAATAGCATTTTTTTTATTAATAGTGCTTCTTACTTGTTATTATTTCTTTCAATATTAATCTCATATATTCCAAATCAAGGACACAAGGAGAACGGGAATGATGATATAAAAGAAATGTTTGCAGGTTTTAAAGAGAATTTCACAAATATTAAATTGAGAGTTTCTTTACTCTTTACAATTGTTGTGAATATCGCTATGTTAGGCTTTAATGCAACAATTATTTATTATTTACAGGATCAATTAAAGTTATCAAATAGTCTTGTTGGAATTGTATACTCAATTGCTGGATTTGGTAGTTTGATAGCAGTAACTCTTCTTTCAACTTTTTTGAATAAGAAGGATACCTTTATCTTAATGAATATATCAATGGCAACGATCCCACTTGTCATTATGGCAAGCGGAATAGTAGAAAATTGGATATTTTTTGGAATTTGTTATTCAATTTTGAGTGGACTAATTACAATAGCTTCTGTCTCGATTACAACAATACAGCAACAAGAAAGTACTGAGTATAATATTGGTAAAATACTTTCTAGTTCTTTTGTAATAGCTACCATTTTTGCTCCTTTTGGAGGGATACTGGCTGCTTATTTTAATTGGCTTTTAAACCCGAGATTAAGTCTAGTTATTTTGGGATTACTAAGTAGTTTATTGGTTATTCTTATAAAGAGTTATGAAAAAAAATTAAGGGGAGATAAATAAAATGAATGAATTAGAAGTTAGATTTGAACTCAACGATGAGAGAGATTATAATAATGCTATTTCATATTTAGAAAAATTATAAATTTAAGAGTGAAAATAAGCAAGTTGATGAATATTTTAAAACAAAAGGAAGAGAATTTGAAAATGATGAGGTAGGTAGCTTTATCTACAGAATTCGCCAAGAAGATGATAATAGAGCAAGTATTTTCACAAGAAAAGATACGATAAAACAGGGAATGTGGAGTGAAAGTGAAATAGAGTTGGAATCTGAAAAATTAGAATTTGTAAGGAATATCTTGCAAGATGGTTTTTCAAATATTTTTACAATAAGTAAATATAGAAAGACTTATCATGACGTATTAGAAAATAAAACGATTAATTTAGATAAGATTGACGGTCTTGGATTTTATCTTGAAATAGAGATTTTAGGAGATTTTTCAAAAGAAGATTATAATAATTTTTATGAGAAAATGTGAGGAGAGTTCTCGTTTTTAAATTCAAAAATCGAAACAAAGGGCTATGTCCAATTAATGAGAGAAAAAAATGGACGTAATTGAAATTATCAAACAGTTTTATTCTTATGGCCAGGAAAATGGATTTCGAAAACTAAAAGAAGGTAAAGTTGTTAGACCTCTAGGGTCAGAGACTATTGTTAATATGTCTGCTATTTCAGAGCATATTAGTTTATTTGATATGCTATCTGAAACTGGCTCCGTGGAAAAATATGTAACAAAACAGCTATCATATTTTTCAAATAAATTAGATGGCGTCGGTATTAATAGATTGACTAACCCGATGGAGGTTGGCTTATCATTTCTAGTGAAGAATTGCAAAGAACCAGAAGAGATGTTTTATCATGCTTTAGCTTTTTTGCAAAGCATTGGTTTATTTACACAACGTATATATGTACGATGTGATAAAGAACTAGAGTTTCGTAGATGGTACATAAAAACAGGAGTACCATCTGAAAATATATATGAATGGAAAAATATTGAGAAATTTCATATAGGAAAACAGAGACCTACAGGTAACTACTCTTACTTATATTACAAGTATCTTAATGGTGTAGTTGATCACAAAGGACTCCAATTAATTTTTAATGATTTTTCTAATCTAATTTGTGGTTATTGACAAATAAAGTCTAGTTAATTGCTTTGAATCCTGTGCTGACTTGGAGCGTATTTTGGATAAAAAAGCTGATTATGTTGACCAAAGCTTTGCTCAGTTCACGATTGGTAGTCACTGTCTCATGTTGTCCCAAAATCATTTGATTCCTTTGGAAGATTTTCAGTCAGGCATCATTCTTCACATCGAGGTTGAGGATCTAAATCAGAATTGCCAACGTTTAAAAGAGATCAGCGTCGAGATTTTACACGGTCCTTGTGAAACGGATTGGGAACAGAGTCCTTATTAGTTAAAGGTCCTGCTGGTCTAGTGCTTGATTTTTATCGTATGAAGTAGGACGCTTAGTCATTAGAAGTTAACCTTAATTATTCTTAAAACAGAATGTGAGAATATGAACTATTGAAAGATTGGAGCAATCGGTCTTTTTATAGTTATTCAGATTGTTTTGATATTTAATCATCTTGATAATGCTGTGAATTAATTTCTTGTAAAAATAAACATTATATTTTAATTGTACTAGCTACTAATAAAAAAGAAGCTGTGATATTTTCACTTTATTATAAAATAATCTAATTTTATAAGTACTTTTTATTTACAAAAATTTTTATTTTTTGGTATAATTAGGTGAAAAAATCACTTGAGGTTAAAAAGGATGCTATTAAATTTCCGATTTCAAAACTTTTTGTCATTTAAGGAATTAACAGAGTTTTCTATGATTCCAAGTCAGGTAAGAAGTCTAAAACATCATTTAAAAACAGTGAATGAAGAAATATCTGTGTTAAATTTTTCATCAATATATGGTGCGAATGCTTCAGGTAAATCTAATTTTATAAAGGCTTTAGAATTTGCTCAAACCTTAATTACTAGTTCTGAAGAAAGGGTTAGAAAAAGTGTAGTTAGGGAAAGTTACTATAAAGGAGAAATTTCATTTAAAGGAAAAACATCAGATTTTGAATTTGATCTCATAATTGGAGAAGGAATTTTTACATATGGTTTTTCGATGAATTTATTTAATTTTGAGATAAAAAGTGAATGGTTATATAAGAGAGTTAACAACGAAGATATAAAACTATATGAAATTGACTACGATAAAGGAATAAAAATCGAAGATATAATTCTAGATAATTTGCAGATAAATGATAATGATAAAGAAAGGTTTAAGATTTATATATCTGATGCAAATAAAACAAATTCATTATTTTTACAATATATTAATGCAAATGAAAGAAAACTTGCTTATAGTATAGAGTTATATAAGATATTTGATTGGTTCTCAAGTACTATGGAAGTTATTTCAACTTATGACGGTGCAAAAGGAAGTGAGGATGCTTTTTTAAATGAAGAAGATACAGAAAAGTTGGCGGAGTTTTTAAAAAACTTCGGGACTGGAATTGAAAGAATTGAGAGACAGGTAATAAGTAAACAAGATATTGATGATATAAATAGAAAATCAATAGATTCTATTGCGGATAGGTTAATTGATATGAATAAGCAAGATGAGTCTAAAATTGCTGCTGGTATGGTCCAAACAAATGAGAATATATATTTTTTCTCTATTGATGGTAATAATGAGTTAGTGATAGAGCGTATTTATTTTATACACGAAGGAACAAGTTCAAAATTTCCTCTTAGAGCAGAATCTGATGGAACAAGACGATTAATCGAGATGTATGGTGTTTTAAATACCGTAAAAGATAAAGTATACATTATAGATGAGATTGACAGAAGTTTTCATCCAAACTTAACCTATGAATTTATAAAAAGAGCGCTAAGTAATAGTAAAATACAATTGATTGTTACAACACATGAAGATAGATTACTGGATTTGAAACTTTTAAGAAGGGATGAGATATGGTTTGTAGATAAGCTTATGAACGAGTCTCACTTATATTCATTGGAAGATTATAAAGTTAGATTTGATAAAGATATTATGAAAGACTACTTGCTAGGAAAATATGGCAGTGTCCCGACTTTCAATAATCTTTTTGAATAGGTGAGGAATTACCATGTTACGAGAAAAGAATAAAATTTTTGAGCGCATTGAAATTATTCCAGAAATTGAAACGAGAAAGCTAATTGACACGGGTGGCTTTTGTGAGGTTTATCAAATTTCAGACGATATAGCAACAAAGATGTTAGTGAAATCTAGAAAAGAAGATATTGAAAGATTCAAGAGGGAAATTGATTTTATAGAACAGGTTAATCATCCAAATATAATTAAAATTATAGATAAAAGAATAGATGATGAGAGACAAAAATATTCCTACACTATGAAGCTATACTCGTATAATTATGAGCAATATATTACCCTCGTTAAAGATTTAGATGGATTTCCGTTACAGATACTTGAGAATATTTTTGATGCACTAATATACTTACATGAACAAGGTATTATACATAGAGATTTAAAACCAGAAAATATCTTGATTAATGTAGACCCGTTGGAAGTTGTTGTTGCTGATTTTGGGCTTGGGAAATCGTCGACTAAAGGGTCGGATTTAACTCAGGTTGGCGTGGGAATGGGAACGGATTATTACTCAGCGCCGGAGTTACGTAACGGGCGTCCAAATACGGATGTTAAAGTCGATATATATAGTCTAGGAAAAATTCTTGAATTTACTATAAAAAAATTACAAATTAACTGTCCACTAGAAATTCATCAAGTTGTGAAGAAAGCAACTGAAGATAGAACTGAAATGAGATATTCTTCTGTCAAAGAATTGAAAAATATATTCTTTGAAACTGAGATGCTTCACAGTCGTGAAGCAACGATTGATACAGTAATAAGTTATTTAACCGGACATATAGATGTTAGTCCAGAATTATTTGATAATTTATTCAATAATATTATTCGCCCAACTATACAAAAGGCTGAAGATAGAGAATTTGAAATTGAATTTAAAAAAGTTTTATCGTCGCCACAAATTGTAAATCATTTTTTGACATATTTTTCAAAGGAATTTGAGGACTATTTGATTTATTATTGTGATTTGGTTCAAGGTTTACCTAGATTTGATGAGGAGGCTAATTTCATAGTGAGTTGTCTCTATCAATTAATTGAAAAACCAGGAGCAGATTGTTTGCTATTAATTACTGTGTGGAGGACTCTAATTCAATTAGCATTTATATCATATACTCAACATGGTTCATATAAAATTTCATCCTTGATAAGAACAGAGTTGAATAGGACATTGAATAGTCAAGATAGCTTTAAACAGCAATTATTGAATGAGTTATCGAATGAACATGAACTGAAAAAATTTTATGAAGAGTATTTAAAAAATGAATGAAAAATATAACATGAACTCGAAATCTATAATTACTATCTAACTCTGAGGTTTTTGTTAAAAACCTATGTTCATCGTAGAAAATGGACTCGGCGCTATAGACACTCCTGATGAGAATGGTTATGTGGCAGATGACTATCGGATTGCTTACTTAGAGGCCCACATTAAGGCTATGCGAGATGCCATTTACCAAGATGGCGTTGACTTGCTTGGTTATACGACTTGGGGTTGTATCGATCTGGTTTCAGCTGGAACAGGCGAAATGAACAAGCGCTATGGCTTTATCTATGTAGATCGAGATAATGCAGGAAATGGGATTCTCAAACGCAGCAAGAAGAAGTTCTTCTACTGGTATAAGGATGTTATTGCCAGCAATGGTGCAAGCATTGAGTAGAGCACATTTGTTTACTATTTTTATAAAATCTTCTCTCTACTTTATAAGATATGAAAAAGAGTTCAACTGGAACTCTTTTTTTGCTATAATGAGGGAAGAAAAATCAGACAGGAGATTGATATGTCAGAACCATTATTTTTACAATCTGTGATGCAAGAAAAAATTTGGGGTGGTACCAAGCTGCGTGATGAGTTTGGTTACGACATCCCAAGTGAAAAAATCGGAGAATACTGGGCCATCTCAGCCCATCCAAATGGCGTTTCAAAGGTGGCCAATGGTCGTTTTGAGGGAACAGACCTAGCAACTTTGTATGCGGAACACCGTGAATTGTTTGGCAATCGTCCAGAACCTGTATTTCCACTTTTGACCAAAATCCTGGATGCCAACGACTGGCTCAGCGTCCAAGTTCACCCAGACGATGCTTATGGACTCGAGCATGAAGGCGAACTTGGAAAAACAGAGTGCTGGTACATCATTGCAGCAGATGAAGGGTCAGAGATTATCTACGGTCACAATGCCAAGTCAAAAGAAGAACTCCGTCAGCAAATCGAAGATAAAGACTGGGATGGTCTATTAACAAAAGTTCCTGTCAAGGCTGGTGATTTCTTCTATGTACCAAGCGGAACCATGCATGCTATCGGGGCAGGTATCTTGATTCTTGAAACCCAGCAGTCTAGCGATACCACTTACCGTGTCTATGACTTTGACCGTAAGGATGATAATGGTAACTTGCGTGAACTTCATCTTGAAAAATCTATCGATGTTTTGAACATTGGCGAGCCTGCCAATAGCCGTCCTGTAACTGTCAAAGCAGATGATTTACGTTCCACTCTCCTTGTATCCGATGATTTTTTTGCAGTTTACAAGTGGGAAATCACTGGAAAAGTTGATTTTGAGAAGACAGCTGATTACAGCTTATTCAGTGTCTTAGCTGGTCAAGGTCAACTGACTGTTGACGGAAAAAACTATCAAATCCAAAAAGGCAGCCACTTTATCCTACCAAGTGATGTTGAAGCTTGGACATTAGAAGGACAAGGTTTGGAATTGATTGTTAGTCATCCATAAAAAAGAAAGGGCCTGAGTTCACTACTCAAGTCCTTTTTAATTACATAAATTGGGCGATAAAGACCACGATGATGATGATTGGAATGATGAAACGAAGAAGGAAGAGCCAGACTTGGAACAGTCCCTGTTTCCATGCTTTTTCATCGAGATGCAGTTCCTCCATAGCAAGTGTCTTCTTAAAGATGTAGCCAGTAAAGAGTGAAAGGCAGAGAGCTCCAAATGGCATAAGGAGATTGGAAACCAAGAAATCCATAGCATCAAAGAAGGTCTTACCAAAGATGTGAACATCCGCCATAACACCGTAAGAAAGGGCTGAAGGAATTCCAAAGATAAAGGTCAAGATTCCTAAAATAGCACTCCATTTAGCACGTTTACTGTTGTCCTGGTTGGTGATATTGCCCACATTGATTTCCAACATCACGACAGAAGAAGTGACTGTCGCAAAGAGGAAGAGCAGGAGGAAAAGAATGTAGAAAATAGTTCCAAAAGGCATCTTATCAAAGAGTTGAGGTAAGACGATAAAGAGCAAGCTTGGTCCCCCTTCAGACTGGATATTGAAGGCTGACATGGCTGGGAAAATGGCGAGTCCTGCCATGATGGATACTGAGATATTCATGGCAACGATGGAAATCCCTGACTGGACCAGATTGGTTTTCTTGTCCAAGTAAGAAGCATAGGTCAGCATGGCTGTAACCCCTAGTGAGAGGGCAAAGAAAGATTGTCCCAGAGCATAGAGGAGACCAGCACTGGTCAATTTTGAAAAGTCTGGTTTGAGGAAGTAAAGAACCCCTTCCATGGCATTTGGCAAACTGAGAGAACGACCGATGATGACGACAAAGATGATAAAGAGCAGGGGCATCATAACCTTAGATGCTCTTTCAATCCCTTTTTGAACACCACGTGATACAATAAAGATGTTCAATAAGATAAAGGCAGCTTGTGCGCCTAGGGCAATGGCTGGGTTTGAAATGATGGAAGTAAATAGCTGGGCATAATCACTCGTCCCAGCAAGTTGGAATAATTTTCCAAACTCAATGCCTAGATAGACTAAAATCCAGCCCCCAATAACACTGTAAAACGATAAAAGGATAAAAAGGGCAAAGGCACCAATCCAACCGATAAAGTTGTACTTACTATTCTTGCCCAGTTTTCCAAAGGTTTTGATTGCTGAGACACCAGCGCTTCGGCCGAGGGCAAATTCAGCTAGCAAAAGAGGGAAACCGATTAAAATAGTGGAAACGAGAAAGACCAGTAAAAAGCCTCCTCCACCGTTAGCAGCAGTCATATAGGGAAATTTCCAAACAGCTCCAAGTCCGATGGCTGAGCCAGCAGATGCTAGGATAAAGCCCAGTTTAGAACCCCATTGCGATTTTTCAGACATAGTTAAACTCCTAAAATTAGTGTTACAAAAGAAAAAGCTACTGCCCTTGGCAAATAGCCTCATAAGTACTCAAAATGAGCGTTTCTTTTGATTGATAGACTTGACTATCCTATCATGTTTTCTAAGGTCTGTCAAGAAAACCATTTTCAAGCTTTTACACCTTTCTCAAAAAGTTTAAAAAATTCACAAAAACACTTGACTCTGACCTAAGGGAAGGGGTTATACTATCATTGTAAGGAGGAAATCATGTACCATATAAAAGAAGCTGCGCAGCTTTCGGGCGTCTCTGTCAAGACCCTACACCACTACGATAAGATAGGACTTTTGGTTCCTTTAAAGTCGGACAACGGCTATCGAACTTACAGTCAAGAGGATTTGGAATGCCTTCAGGTTGTTCTGTATTATAAATATCTTGGCTTTTCTTTAGAAAAAATAGCAGAGCTATTAAAGGAAGAAAAGAAAGATTTATTGCCCCATTTGACCAGGCAGTTGGACTATTTGACTCGAGAAAGGGAACATCTGGATACCTTGATTTCAACCTTGCAAAAAACCATTCAAGAACAAAAAGGAGAAAGAGAAATGAGCATTCAAGAGAAATTTGCTGGATTTAACTACCAAGACCATCAAAAATACCACCAAGAGGCGGTAGAGAAATATGGACAAGAAGTCATGGACCAAGCGCTGGAGCGCCAGAAAGGTCACGAAGACGAGGCTACAGCTGCCTTCAACCAAGTTTTTCAAGCTTTGGTACAAAATCTTCAAGCTGGTCTACCTGTAACAGCAACCGAAAATCAAGAAGAAGCCGCTAAACTCTTGCAAGCCATCCGTACTTATGGATTTGACTGCTCTATTGAGGTATTTGGTTATATCGGTAAAGGCTACGTCTACAATCCAGAGTTTAAGGAAAATATTGATAAATTTGGAACTGGCACTGCCCAATACACATCAGATGTGATTGCTCATTATGTCCAAACTCAGACAAAATAAAATCGGAGGAGTATTCTTCCGATTTTTACTAAATTCAAGCACTACTTGCTTAATAATTTTTCTACTACATTTAGTTTTCGCATGGTCAAATCTACATTAAAAAGCTTTTCAAGATAGTTGGTACTGAGCTTTTTTCGTTTTGCAGTTCTAGGGAGATAGAGGTAAAGACAATGGTTACCGATACAAATTTCTTCTTCACCGTAATCAATTTTCAATTTGTCTAAAGGGAGGCTTTGAATAGATTCTTGATAAAAAATCACGTGTATACGGTCATAAAGATAGTGTTCTCCAAAAGGGTTTTCTTGGACAATTTTTTTAAAATCACTTTTGTTCTTGATTACCATTTTTAAGTCAGCACCAATATTTTCATTTATTAGAGTATGAACACGTTCTCGTATTTTTTCTAAATCTAAGTCACTTTCAAGAATGATATTCCCACTTTGAATATAGGTTCGAACTTGTTGAAAACCGGCTTCTGTTAAGATATCTACTAGATAAGACATTTTAGGGATAGCATTTTTTCCATTAGGAGTAACTCCCCTTAACAAGATAATATGTTCCAAAGGACTTCCTTTCTTTTGGGGCTGATTTAGCCATTAAATAATTCAGATTTAGATTGGGTTTGATCCCGCCACCCAACCAGTACAGAGGGCAGAAGTGATGTTAAACCCACCCGTGTGGGCATTGATATCCAGTACCTCGCCCGCAAAGTGGAGGCCAGGTACCAGCTTACTTTCTAGAGTTTTAGGATTGATTTCCTTGAGACTGACGCCACCCTTGGTAACAAATGACTTAGCAAGAGACATTTTACCAATTACAGGAATTTTAAGTCCCTTGATAGACTGGAGAAGTTGCTCGCGTTCTTTTTCAGTCAGCTGTTTAACTTTTTCAGGAAATCCTTGTATAAAAAATTCGGCCAAGCGTTCTGGAAGTAAGGTTTTTAAGGCATTTTTTAGAGATTTTTCACGATTTTCTTCTAGGAATGAAGCCAAGTCCTTCTCAGAAAGTTGAGGCAAAACATCCAGTGAAAGAACCTCCCCACCCTTGACAAAACTAGACATACGCAGGGCAGCAGGGCCTGACAAACCAAAGTGGGTAAAAAGCAGATCGTGCGTGATGACATGTTTTCCATAGCTTAACGTCACATCGTCTAGTGAAATCCCCTGAAGTGCTTTGTGTGGAAAATCTGTCAACAAGGGACTTTCAGCTGCCTCAAGTTCGGTAATGGTGTGTTTAAAATGACGGGCAATCTCATGTCCGAAACCAGTCGAACCAGTGGAAGGATAGGATTTTCCACCAGTTGTGACAATGAGTTTCTCACAAGTGAAGCTTTGGTCTGCGGACTTAAGGACAAATTGGTCATCTATCTTTTTAACCGAAACAATTTCTGTTTGAGTGAGAACTTGTCCGCCTAGCTCAGCGATTTTTTTATCCAAGGCTTCGATAATGGTCCGAGATTTGTCGCTGGCAGGAAAGACGCGTCCGTGATCCTCGACCTTAAGTTTGACTCCATTTTCCGTAAAAAAGTTGATGATATCGTGGTTATCAAACTGGGAGAAGACACTGTATAAAAAGCGCCCATTTCCAGGGATTCCAGCTAGTAGGTCATCTAGAGTTCCGTTGTTGGTGACATTGCAACGTCCCCCACCAGTCCCAGCTAATTTTTTTCCAAGTTTCCGATTTTTTTCGATGAGGAGGGTTTTCTGTCCATAAAAGCTACTGGAAATTGTAGCCATCATGCCAGCAGGTCCTCCACCGATGACAATAGTATCAAAATGTTTCATAGCTCTATTGTACCACAAAAAAACAAGAGATGAAGTCATCTCTTGTCAAGAATGCAATTAATCAATTTCATATCCCATTAGCAAACCACCATCTTCTGCATAGAAACTGCAGAGACCAGATGTTGGGAGAATTTTAATATCCGCCTGTGGGAAATTTTCATGGATTCGGTCTGAAAGCTGTTGGCAACATTTCTCGTTATTGCGTTGAGCCATGACAATACGACCACCAGCATATCCTGCTTTCACTAACTCTTCATATGCTGCCTGAATCGATTTCTTTGGTCCTCTTGCTTTTTGTAGCAATTCAAGGGTTCCAGTTTCACTAGCTTCTCCGACCATACGGATATTTAGAAGGCCAACGACCGTACCGATAAGTTTGCTCAAACGGCCGTTCTTCACCAAGTTATCGACTTTGGCTAGGACAAAGAGCAACTTGGTTTTTTCTTGATAGGCAGTGATAGCTTCAACCACTTCTTCAAAAGATAAGCCCTGGTCAATCAAATCATTTAATTTTTCTACAAGCAAGTCAACTTCACCGCCAGCAGACAAACTATCAATTACATGAACCTTAGTGTCAGGATGTTCTTCCAGATAAATATTTTTTGCTAGTTGAGCACTATTGTGGCTTCCAGAAAGAGTACCAGTGATGGTTACTAGGAAAATGTTTTTGGCTCCTTCAAATGCTCGCAAATAATCATCTGGGCTTGGACAAGCTGATTTTGAAGCTTCTGCAGTTGCATACATGGTTTCCATCATTTGGTCAATGTCAAGACTGGCATCATCAACAAAGACCTGATCAGCTACTTGAATGGTTAAGGGGACACTTACAAAGGTCGTGTCAATAGCTGGTCTTGCCAGCTGACGATAATCACAACCAGAGTCAGCAATAATCTTCCAAGTCATAGAAATTCTCCATCTTTGTCAGTTATACATTGACAAAGGTTCTGTCTTTTTTTACAATTATATCATGAAAGCCCTTGAAACAAAAGCCTCATCCGTCTGTTGTGACAAGTAGAAAGAAAATGTTATGTCTGAACGTAGAATCTCTGAAAAATCTCTTGAAAATCTCAGAAAATCAAACCAAGAATCCAATTTATTAACTAGAGAAGCTATTGAAACAGCCCTCTTACAACTCTTGGAAAAAAAGGACTTGACCAAGATTAGTATTTCTGAATTGGTCAAACGTGCAGGCGTTTCGCGTGCGGCCTTTTACCGCAATTATGATTCCAAAGAGGAAATTTTAGAGAGCGTCTTTAAACGGAGCGTCCACAACATCATGGAACAGCTGCACCATTATGATTTAAAGACAGACCTTTATCTGGTCTGGGTTCACCTTTTCCGCGAGGCAAGAAAGGAAGCCAGAGTGATTCAATTGGCCTTAGATTACCATTTGGAAAAAATCTTTGTCCAAGCCATGCAGGAATTTCTAGAAAAATACCATGGAAAATCAAAAGGTGTCAGCTCTTATCTTCATTCCTTCTGGAGTTCAGCCATCGTCTCAGTCCTTTTAAAATGGATCAAGGATGGCATGAAGGTACCAGCTGAAAAGATTGCGGATTTACGGTTACCATTTTTTAAAAAATAGAGAAAAAGGAGAAGAGATATGACTGAAAAAAGACTAGCATGGGATGAGTATTTTGCAGCCCAAGCCTTACTAATTGCCAATCGTTCCACTTGTAAACGTGCCAAAGTGGGCGCAATTTTGGTAAAGGATAATAAAGTTATTTCCACTGGTTATAATGGTTCGGTGTCAGGGACTGAGCATTGTATTGATCACGAATGTCTGGTCATTGAAGGTCACTGTGTTCGCACTCTTCACGCAGAGGTTAATGCCATTCTCCAAGGTGCAGAACGTGGGGTTCCCAAAGGCTTTACAGCCTATGTGACCCACTTTCCATGTCTAAACTGTACAAAACAATTGCTTCAGGTTGGTTGTAAGCGCGTGGTTTATATCAACCAGTACCGAATGGACGACTATGCCCAATACCTTTATCAAGAAAAGGGAACAGAATTAACCCATTTACCACTTGAGACAGTACAAGCAGCTCTTAAAGAGGCAGATCTAATGTAAAAATTATCAAAAATAAATGGTTTAGAAAGATTTTTAAACCGTTTTTTGGTATAATAAGAAGAATAAATTGAAAGAAGGAATTCCAAAAATGGGAAAAATTGAAGTTATTAATCATCCACTGATTCAACACAAATTGTCAATCTTGCGTCGTACAGATACTTCTACAAAAGCTTTTCGTGAGCTAGTAGATGAGATTGCAATGTTGATGGGGTATGAAGTACTTCGTGATCTTCCACTAGAAGATGTAGAAATCGAAACACCAATCACAAAAACAGTTCAAAAACAATTGGCAGGTAAGAAATTGGCTATCGTTCCAATCTTGCGTGCAGGTATCGGGATGGTTGATGGACTTTTGAGCTTGGTTCCAGCTGCTAAGGTTGGTCACATCGGTATGTACCGTGATGAAGAAACACTTCAACCAGTTGAGTACTTGGTGAAATTGCCTGAAGATATTGACCAACGTCAAATTTTTGTGGTAGACCCAATGTTGGCAACAGGTGGATCAGCAATCTTGGCAGTTGATTCTCTTAAAAAACGTGGCGCATCAAATATCAAATTTGTCTGCCTTGTATCTGCTCCAGAAGGTGTTAAAGCCCTTCAAGAAGCTCATCCAGATGTAGAAATCTTTACAGCAGCCTTGGATGAACGCTTGAACGAACACGGTTATATCGTTCCAGGTCTTGGAGATGCTGGGGACCGCTTGTTCGGTACAAAATAAAATAAAAAAGAGATTGACTTGGAAAAGGATTTCCAGTCACGAAAGGAGGTTGAATTTTTGTTTCTGTCTAATGAAAACAGAGCAAAAATTTGACCTTTTTTGACCAAGATATTATAATAGTCTTATCTTCAGTCATTTGACCAATAAAATTAAAACTCAAAAGGAGAAATAAATGATTCCTGTAGTTATTGAACAAACAAGCCGTGGAGAACGTTCCTACGATATTTACTCACGTCTTCTTAAAGACCGCATCATTATGCTGACAGGCCCAGTTGAAGACAATATGGCCAACTCTGTTATTGCCCAGTTGCTTTTCTTGGATGCCCAAGATAGTACAAAGGATATTTACCTTTATGTAAATACACCTGGTGGTTCCGTTTCAGCTGGTTTGGCAATCGTTGATACCATGAACTTTATCAAGGCAGATGTCCAAACCATTGTTATGGGAATGGCAGCATCTATGGGGACGGTCATTGCATCAAGTGGAGCAAAAGGCAAACGTTTCATGCTTCCAAATGCAGAGTATATGATCCACCAACCAATGGGTGGTACAGGTGGAGGTACTCAGCAAACCGATATGGCGATCGCTGCAGAACACTTGCTTAAAACTCGTAATACCTTGGAAAAAATCTTGGCTGAAAATTCAGGTCAGTCAATCGAAAAAGTTCACGCAGATGCAGAACGCGATAACTGGATGAGTGCCCAAGAAACACTTGAATATGGCTTTATTGATGAAATCATGGCCAACAATTCATTGAATTAATGATGAAAGAAGGCAAACTCGACTGGGTTTGCTTTTTTTGGTATAATAGGGAGAGATTTCTTAGAAAGAGGATTTATCATGTTTGAAAAAGTCAAACGATCTGGCTTGATTATCTATCTTTACTATAATCGTGATGCCAAAAAATTGCAGGATTATGGAGATATTACCTATCATTCCAAGAAACATCGTTACTTACAACTCTATGTTCCAACTCAAGAAATGGAGCAATTGGTCGGGCGCTTGGGCAAGGAAAAGTTTATAAAAAAAGTCAGGGTTTGTCATATCCAAGAGCTGGAAACACCTTTTGTGGGCAATCTTCATCGAGAGGAAAACGTTATCATCGAAAAAGTTCAAGAAAAGTGTTGACAATTTTCTGATAATTCGGTATATTCTTAACATGCTATTTAAGAAATAAGGAGACAAAAAAAGATGAAGAAAAAATTTGCCCTATCGTTTGTGGCGCTTGCAAGTGTAGCACTTCTTGCAGCCTGTGGAGAAGTGAAGTCTGGAGCGTCAAACGCTGCTGGTAACTCAGTAGATGAAAAGACAATCAAAATCGGATTTAACTTTGAAGAAACTGGTGCCGTAGCAGCTTACGGTACATCTGAACAAAAAGGTGCCCAACTTGCTGTTGATGAAATCAATGCAGCAGGTGGTATCGACGGAAAACAAATCGAAGTAGTTGATAAAGATAATAAATCTGAAACTGCTGAGGCGGCTTCAGTAACAACTAACCTAGTAACCCAATCTAAGGTATCAGCAATCGTAGGACCTGCGACATCTGGTGCAACTGCAGCTGCGGTAGCGAACGCTACAAAAGCAGGTGTTCCATTGATTTCGCCAAGTGCGACTCAAGATGGATTGACTAAAGGTCAAGATTACCTCTTTATCGGAACATTCCAAGATAGCTTCCAAGGAAAAATTATCTCAAACTATGTTACTGAAAAATTAAACGCTAAGAAAGTTGTTCTTTACACTGACAATGCCAGCGACTATGCTAAAGGTATTGCTAAAGCCTTCCGTGAAGCTTACAAAGGTGAAATCGTTGCAGATGAAACTTTCGTAGCAGGTGACACAGACTTTCAAGCAGCCCTTACAAAAATGAAAGGGAAAGACTTTGATGCTATCATCGTCCCTGGTTACTACACTGAAGCTGGTAAAATTGTAAACCAAGCGCGTGGTATGGGAATTGATAAACCAATCGTTGGTGGTGATGGATTCAACGGTGAAGAGTTTGTACAACAAGCAACTGCTGAAAAAGCATCAAACATCTACTTTATCTCAGGCTTCTCAACTACTGTAGAAGTTTCAGCTAAAGCAAAAGCTTTCCTTGATGCTTACCGTGCTAAGTACAACGAAGAGCCTTCAACATTTGCAGCCTTGGCTTATGACTCAGTTCACCTTGTAGCAAACGCAGCAAAAGGTGCTAAAAACTCAGGTGAAATCAAGGATAACCTTGCTAAAACAAAAGATTTTGAAGGTGTAACTGGTCAAACAAGCTTCGATGCAGACCACAACACAGTCAAAACTGCTTACATGATGACCATGAACAATGGTAAGGTTGAAGCAGCAGAAGTTGTAAAACCATAATAGAAAAATGTTGAAATAGGGAATGAGCCTCTGACTCACTCCCTGTTTCGGTGTTTAAGAACCTATCAAAAAGTGAGGGGAAACCCTCAAAATTATAAATAGAAAGAGTGAATCTTATGCTCCAACAACTAGTAAATGGTTTGATTCTAGGTAGTGTTTATGCGCTGTTAGCCCTAGGATATACCATGGTTTACGGAATTATCAAGCTCATCAACTTCGCCCACGGTGATATTTATATGATGGGAGCCTTTATCGGTTATTTCTTGATTAATTCTTTCCAAATGAATTTCTTTGTAGCGCTTATTGTAGCTATGTTAGCGACAGCCATTCTTGGTGTCGTGATTGAGTTCCTTGCTTACCGACCTTTGCGTCACTCTACTCGTATTGCTGTTTTGATTACAGCTATTGGGGTTTCTTTCCTATTGGAGTATGGGATGGTCTATCTGGTTGGTGCTAATACCCGTGCCTTCCCTCAAGCGATTCAAACAGTTCGCTATGATTTGGGACCAGTTAGCCTAACAAACGTGCAGTTAATGATTTTGGCCATTTCCTTGATTTTGATGATTTTGTTACAAGTCATTGTCCAAAAGACTAAGATGGGGAAAGCCATGCGTGCAGTATCCGTAGATAGCGATGCAGCGCAATTGATGGGGATCAATGTAAACCGTACTATCAGCTTTACCTTCGCTTTGGGGTCAGCTCTTGCGGGTGCGGCTGGTGTTCTGATTGCCCTTTATTATAACTCTCTTGAGCCTTTGATGGGGGTTACTCCAGGTCTTAAGTCTTTCGTTGCCGCAGTACTTGGTGGTATCGGAATTATTCCTGGTGCGGCTCTTGGTGGCTTTGTGATTGGTCTATTGGAAACCTTTGCGACAGCCTTTGGAATGTCAGACTTCCGTGATGCCATTGTTTATGGAATCCTGTTGTTGATCTTGATTGTCCGCCCAGCAGGTATTCTTGGTAAAAATGTGAAAGAGAAGGTGTAAACGATGAAAGAAAATTTAAAAGTTAATATTCTATGGTTACTCCTTCTGTTAGCTGGCTATGGCTTGATTAGTGTATTGGTTTCAGTTGGAGTACTAAACCTATTCTATGTACAGATTTTACAACAAATTGGAATTAATATTATTCTGGCTGTTGGTCTCAACTTAATCGTTGGTTTTTCAGGACAATTTTCACTTGGGCATGCTGGTTTCATGGCGATTGGTGCCTATGCCGCTGCTATTATTGGTTCTAAATCACCAACCTACGGTGCCTTCTTTGGAGCCATGCTTGTAGGGGCTTTACTTTCAGGAGCAGTTGCCTTGCTTGTCGGAATTCCAACCTTACGCTTGAAGGGGGATTATCTTGCGGTAGCGACTCTTGGGGTTTCTGAAATTATCCGTATCTTTATCATCAATGGTGGAAGCCTTACAAACGGTGCGGCAGGTATCTTGGGAATTCCAAACTTTACAACTTGGCAAATGGTTTACTTCTTTGTCGTGATTACAACCATTGCAACCTTGAACTTCTTGCGTAGTCCAATTGGTCGTTCAACCCTATCCGTTCGTGAGGATGAAATCGCTGCTGAGTCAGTTGGGGTTAATACGACTAAAATTAAAATCATCGCCTTTGTCTTTGGTGCTATTACTGCAAGTATTGCAGGGTCACTTCAGGCAGGATTTATCGGGTCTGTTGTACCGAAAGATTACACATTCATTAACTCAATCAACGTATTGATTATTGTTGTATTTGGTGGACTTGGTTCCATTACAGGTGCCATCGTTTCAGCTATTGTTCTTGGAATTTTGAATATGCTTCTCCAAGATGTTGCTAGCGTGCGTATGATTATTTACGCTTTGGCCTTGGTATTGGTAATGATTTTCAGACCAGGTGGACTCCTTGGAACATGGGAATTGAGCCTATCACGTTTCTTTAAAAAATCTAAGAAGGAGGAACAAAACTAATGGCATTACTTGAAGTAAAACAGTTAACCAAACATTTTGGCGGTCTAACAGCTGTTGGAGATGTGACTCTTGAATTGAACGAAGGGGAACTGGTTGGACTAATCGGTCCAAATGGAGCTGGGAAAACAACCCTTTTCAACCTCTTGACGGGTGTTTATGAACCAAGCGAGGGAACAGTAACACTAGATGGTCATCTTTTGAATGGAAAGTCACCATATAAGATTGCTTCTTTGGGACTTGGACGTACATTCCAAAATATCCGTCTCTTTAAAGATTTAACAGTTTTGGACAATGTTTTGATTGCTTTTGGCAATCATCACAAACAACATGTTTTTGCTAGTTTTTTGCGCTTACCAGCTTTTTACAAGAGTGAAAAAGAATTAAAAGCTAAAGCTTTGGAATTGCTTAAAATCTTTGATTTAGATGGTGATGCAGAAACTCTTGCTAAAAATCTTGCCTACGGACAACAACGTCGTTTGGAAATTGTTCGTGCCCTTGCTACGGAACCTAAAATTCTCTTTTTAGATGAACCAGCAGCAGGTATGAATCCACAGGAAACAGCAGAATTGACTGAGTTAATTCGTCGTATCAAAGATGAATTTAAGATTACGATCATGCTGATTGAACACGATATGAATCTGGTCATGGAAGTAACAGAACGTATCTACGTACTTGAATATGGTCGTTTGATTGCTCAGGGAACTCCAGACGAAATTAAGACCAATAAACGCGTTATCGAAGCTTATCTAGGAGGTGAAGCCTAATGTCTATGTTAAAAGTTGATAATCTTTCTGTGCATTACGGTATGATCCAAGCAGTCCGTGATGTAAGCTTTGAAGTGAATGAAGGAGAAGTCGTTTCCCTTATCGGTGCCAATGGTGCAGGTAAGACAACCATTCTCCGTACCTTGTCTGGTTTGGTTAGACCGAGTTCAGGAAAGATTGAATTTTTAGGTCAAGAAATCCAAAAAATGCCAGCTCAAAAAATCGTGGCAGGTGGTCTTTCACAAGTTCCAGAAGGACGCCACGTCTTCCCTGGCTTGACTGTTATGGAAAATCTAGAAATGGGAGCTTTCTTAAAGAAAAATCGTGAAGAAAATCAAGCTAACTTGAAGAAAGTTTTCTCACGCTTCCCACGTCTTGAAGAACGCAAGAACCAAGATGCAGCTACTCTTTCAGGGGGGGAACAACAAATGCTTGCCATGGGACGCGCTCTTATGTCAACACCAAAACTTCTTCTTTTAGATGAACCATCAATGGGACTTGCCCCAATCTTTATCCAAGAAATTTTTGATATCATTCAAGACATCCAGAAACAAGGAACAACCGTCCTCTTGATTGAACAAAATGCCAATAAAGCACTTGCAATCTCTGACCGAGGATACGTACTGGAAACAGGAAAAATCGTTCTATCAGGAACAGGAAAAGAACTCGCCTCATCAGAAGAAGTCAGAAAAGCATATCTAGGTGGCTAAAACAATCCAGTGGATTGTTTTAGTCGGCAGATGAAAATTACGAAGTAATCATCATTTCCAGTAGATTATTTTAGTTGACATATTTAGATTGCAAACAAATCTACATCTACACTGAAAGATGAATTTCTAATAATTGAAAAAATCGAATGAAACGTTTCCTATCTTCATTCACAGAGCTCGATTTCAGAGCTCTTTTTGCTAGCTTATTCATACTTTTCTGAATTTTGAAAAAGAAATGTAAGCGTTTGATTGATTTACAAAAAGATTGTATAATAGGGATGAGAATAGAAAAGGAGAAGTCTCATGGCAGTTAAAGATTTTATGACCCGCAAGGTAGTATATATTAGTCCAGATACAACAGTATCTCATGCAGCAGATTTGATGAGAGAGCAAGGGTTGCACCGCTTGCCTGTTATCGAAAATGATCAATTAGTTGGTTTGGTAACTGAAGGAACCATTGCCCAAGCTAGTCCATCAAAAGCAACCAGTCTTTCTATCTATGAGATGAATTATCTTCTAAATAAGACAAAAGTAAAAGATGTGATGATTCGCGATGTTGTCACTGTTTCAGGCTATGCGAGTCTAGAGGATGCAACTTATTTGATGTTGAAAAACAAGATTGGTATTCTTCCTGTCGTAGATAATCATCAAGTCTATGGGGTTATTACGGACCGTGACGTTTTCCAAGCCTTTCTTGAAATTGCTGGTTATGGCGAAGAAGGGATTCGTGTACGCTTTGTTACAGAAAACGAAGTTGGCGTTCTTGGAAAGATTGTTTCTTTGATTGTAGAAGAAAATTTGAATATCTCGCATACAGTCAATATTCCGCGTAAAGATGGTAAGGTGATTATCGAAGTTCAAATCGATGGATCAATTGATTTACCAGCTTTGAAAGAAAAATTTGAATCAGAGAATATTCAAGTAGAAGAGATTACTCGTACTTCAGCAAAAATTTTGTAAGAAGGGAAGCCGAAAGGCTTCTTTTTACGTGTAATAAGGGAGTAGAGCAAAAGATGGAAAGAAATGATAGATTATGGTATAATAAAACGATATAAAAAAGGAGTATTTATGGACATTTCAGAAATTCGTCAGAAAATTGACGCAAATCGTGAAAAATTAGCTTCTTTCAGGGGGTCTCTTTGACCTCGAGGGTCTAGAGGAAGAGATTGCCATCTTGGAAAACAAGATGACAGAACCTGATTTTTGGAACGATAATATCGCGGCCCAAAAAACGTCGCAAGAATTAAATGAATTAAAAAACACCTATAACACCTTCCACAAAATGGAAGAGTTGCAGGATGAAGTCGAAATTTTATTAGACTTTTTAGCTGAAGATGAGTCGGTTCATGAAGAATTGGTAACGCAGTTATCCGAACTTGATAAGATGATGACCAGTTACGAGATGACCTTGCTCTTGTCAGAACCTTATGACCATAATAATGCCATCTTGGAAATCCATCCAGGATCCGGTGGTACTGAGGCTCAGGACTGGGGTGATATGTTGCTTCGTATGTACACTCGCTATGGAAATGCTAAAGGCTTTAAAGTGGAAGTATTGGATTACCAAGCAGGAGATGAAGCTGGTATCAAGTCAGTAACCCTATCATTTGAAGGGCCCAATGCCTATGGTCTTCTCAAGTCAGAAATGGGTGTACACCGTTTGGTGCGAATCTCGCCATTTGACTCTGCCAAACGTCGCCATACCTCTTTCACATCGGTGGAAGTAATGCCAGAATTGGATGATACCATTGAAGTGGAAATCCGTGAAGATGATATCAAGATGGATACCTTCCGTTCAGGTGGTGCTGGTGGACAAAACGTCAATAAGGTTTCAACTGGAGTACGTTTGACACACATTCCTACGGGAACTGTTGTTCAGTCAACGGTAGATCGTACCCAGTATGGAAATAGAGATCGTGCCATGAAGATGTTGCAGGCTAAGCTCTATCAAATGGAGCAGGAGAAGAAAGCTGCGGAAGTCGATTCCCTCAAGGGTGAGAAAAAGGAAATCACATGGGGAAGTCAAATTCGTTCTTATGTTTTCACGCCATATACTATGGTAAAAGACCATCGAACTAACTTTGAAGTTGCACAAGTAGATAAGGTTATGGATGGAGACCTAGATGGTTTTATTGATGCCTATCTCAAGTGGAGAATCAGCTAAGATAGAAAGGAACTCACATGTCAATTATTGAAATGAGAGATGTCGTCAAAAAATACGACAACGGAACGACTGCCCTACGTGGTGTTTCGGTAAGCGTTCAACCAGGGGAATTTGTTTACATCGTAGGACCTTCAGGAGCTGGGAAATCAACCTTTATTCGTTCTTTGTATCGCGAAGTAAAAATCGAAAAAGGAAGCTTATCTGTTGCTGGTTTTAATCTGGTTAAAATTAAAAAGAAAGATGTTCCTCTCCTACGTCGTAGTGTTGGGGTTGTCTTCCAAGATTATAAACTGTTACCAAAGAAAACCGTTTATGAAAATATTGCTTATGCAATGGAGGTAATTGGAGAAAGTCGCCGTAATATCAAAAAACGTGTTATGGAAGTCTTAGACTTGGTTGGATTGAAGCATAAGGTTCGTTCTTTCCCAAATGAACTTTCAGGGGGAGAACAGCAACGGATTGCAATTGCACGTGCCATTGTAAACAATCCAAAAGTATTGATTGCGGACGAACCAACAGGAAACTTGGACCCAGATAATTCATGGGAAATTATGAACTTGCTGGAACGCATCAATCTCCAAGGTACAACTGTCTTGATGGCTACCCACAACAGTCAGATTGTAAATACCTTGCGCCACCGTGTCATTGCCATTGAAAATGGCCGTGTCGTTCGTGACGAAGCTAAAGGAGAATATGGATACGATGATTAGTAGATTTTTTCGTCATTTATTTGAATCGTTAAAAAGTTTGAAACGAAATGGCTGGATGACAGTAGCTGCTGTTAGTTCAGTTATGATTACTTTGACCTTGGTTGCAATATTTGCATCTGTTATCTTTAATACGGCTAAACTAGCTACAGATATCGAAAATAATGTCCGAGTAATGGTATACATTCGTAAGGACGTAGCTGATAATAGTGAGACGATTGAAAAAGAAGGTCAAACTGTTACAAATAACGACTACCATAAGGTATATGATGCTTTGAAAGGTATGTCAACCGTTAAAAGTGTTACGTTTTCAAGTAAAGAAGAACAATATGAAAAGTTGACAGAAACAATGGGGGACAACTGGAAAATCTTTGAAGGCGATGCCAATCCTCTTTATGATGCATATATCGTTGATACAAATACACCCAGTGATGTAAAGACAGTAGCAGAAGAAGCTAAAAAAATCGAAGGTGTATCAGAAGTTCAAGATGGTGGTGCTAATACAGAACGCTTGTTTAAGTTAGCCTCATTTATTCGTGTCTGGGGACTAGTTATCGCTGGATTATTGATTTTCATTGCGGTGTTCTTGATTTCTAATACTATACGTATCACCATCATTTCACGAAGCCGTGAAATTCAAATCATGCGTTTAGTAGGTGCTAAGAATGGCTATATCCGTGGACCTTTCTTGCTTGAAGGTGCCTTCATTGGTTTGCTTGGAGCAACACTTCCATCAGTTCTGGTATTTATTGTCTATAAAATGGTTTACCAATCGGTTAATAAGTCATTGGTTGGTCAGAACCTTTCAATGATATCACCAGAAGTATTCAGTCCACTGATGATTGCCTTATTATTTGTGATTGGAATTTTTATCGGTTCAATCGGATCAGGAATTTCAATGCGCCGATTCCTGAAAATCTAAAATAGAAGTATATTTGAGGAGATTTTAATATCTCCTTTTTTACTACAAAAATTTTAGAAAAAAGTCTACTTTTTTTTATAAAAGCCTTTACAAAAAAAATTAAAGTGGTATAATTGAATTATAGAAAGTGCAAACGTTTTCGTAAAACGTTTGCCTAAATAAAAATAAAGGAGATTTGAATGATGAAAGATACATTCAAAAATGTCTTGTCTTTCGAGTTTTGGCAAAAATTCGGTAAGGCTTTGATGGTGGTTATCGCGGTTATGCCGGCTGCTGGTTTGATGATTTCAATCGGTAAGTCACTTGTGATGATCAACCCTAACTTTGCCCCACTCGTTACTACTGGTGGTGTACTAGAGCAAATCGGTTGGGGAGTCATCGTTAACCTTCATATCTTGTTTGCCCTCGCTATTGGAGGAAGCTGGGCTAAGGAACGCGCTGGTGGTGCGTTTGCGGCAGGTCTTGCCTTTGTCCTAATCAATCGTATCACTGGTACAATCTTTGGCGTATCAGGAGATATGTTGAAAAATCCAGAAGCTATGGTAACAACTCTCTTTGGTGGATCAATCAAAGTTGCTGATTACTTCATTAGTGTTATGGAAGCTCCAGCACTTAACATGGGTGTCTTCGTAGGGATTATTTCTGGTTTTATTGGAGCAACTGCTTACAACAAATACTACAACTTCCGTAAGCTTCCTGATGCACTTTCATTCTTTAACGGAAAACGTTTTGTACCGTTTGTAGTTATTCTTCGTTCAGTAATTGCTGCAATCGTACTTTCAGCTTTCTGGCCACTTGTGCAAACTGGTATCAATAGCTTTGGTATCTGGATTGCTAACTCACAAGAAACTGCTCCAATCCTTGCACCATTCTTGTATGGTACATTGGAACGCTTGCTCTTGCCATTTGGTCTTCACCACATGTTGACTATCCCAATGAACTACACAGCTCTTGGTGGTACTTATGAAGTCTTAACTGGTGCAGCAAAAGGTAGCCAAGTATTTGGTCAAGATCCACTTTGGCTTGCATGGGTAACAGACCTTGTTAACCTTAAAGGTACAGATGCAAGTCACTACCAACAATTGTTAGATACTGTTCACCCAGCTCGTTTCAAAGTTGGACAAATGATCGGTTCGTTCGGTATCTTGATGGGTGTGATTGTGGCTATCTACCGTAATGTCGATGCTGATAAGAAACATCAATATAAAGGTATGATGATTGCGACAGCTCTTGCAACATTCTTGACAGGGGTTACTGAACCAATCGAATACATGTTCATGTTTGTAGCAACACCTATGTACCTTGTTTACTCACTTGTTCAAGGTGCGGCCTTCGCTATGTCTGATGTAGTAAACCTACGTATGCACTCATTCGGTTCAATCGAGTTCTTGACTCGTACACCTATTGCGATTAGCGCTGGTATTGGTATGGATATTGTTAACTTTATCTGGGTAACTGTTCTCTTTGCCGTAATCATGTACTTTATCGCAAACTTCATGATTCAAAAATTCAACTACGCAACTCCAGGACGTAACGGAAACTACGAAACTGCTGAAGGTTCAGAAGAAGCTAGCAGTGAAGTGAAAGTTGCAGCAGGTTCTCAAGCTGTAAACATTATCAACCTTCTTGGTGGACGTGCAAACATCGTTGATGTTGATGCATGTATGACTCGTCTTCGTGTAACTGTAAAAGATGCTGACAAAGTCGGTGATGCAGAACAATGGAAAGCAGAAGGAGCTATGGGTCTTGTCATGAAAGGACAAGGAGTTCAAGCTATCTACGGTCCAAAAGCAGACGTATTGAAATCTGATATCCAAGATATCCTTGATTCAGGTGAAATCATTCCTGAAACTCTTCCAAGTCAAATGACAGAAGCACAACAAAACACTGTACACTACAAAGGTGTAACAGAGGAAGTTTACTCAGTAGCTGACGGTCAAGTTGTTGCTTTGGAACAAGTAAAAGATCCAGTATTTGCTCAAAAAATGATGGGTGACGGATTTGCTGTAGAACCTGCAAATGGAAACATTGTATCTCCAGTTTCAGGTACTGTATCAAGCATCTTCCCTACAAAACATGCTCTTGGTCTTGTGACTGAAGCAGGTCTTGAAGTACTTGTTCACATTGGTTTGGACACAGTAAGTCTTGAAGGAAAACCATTTACTGTTCATGTAGCTGAAGGACAAAAAGTTGCAGCAGGTGATCTTCTTGTCACAGCTGACTTGGATGCTATCCGTGCAGCAGGTCGTGAAACTTCTACAGTAGTTGTCTTCACAAATGCTGAAGCTATTAAATCAGTTAAATTAGAACAAACAGGTTCTCTTGCAGCTAAAACAGCAGTTGCTAAAGTAGAATTGTAATACACTTGAGGTTGGAAGCTGTTTTCCAACCTCTTGTTTTGGGAGAAAAGCATGAAATTTTTAACACTCAATACTCATAGCTGGATGGAAAAAGAAGCCGAGGAAAAATTCCAGCTCTTGATTGAAGATATTCTTGATAAAGACTATGATTTGATATGTTTCCAAGAAATCAATCAGGAGATTACTTCGCCAGAGGTGGAGGTTAATGACCTTTATCAAGCTTTGCCAGCTGCTGAGCCTATTCATCAAGACCATTATGTTAGACTTTTGGTTGAAAAGTTGTCAGAGCAAGGAAAAGATTACTACTGGACTTGGGCCTATAACCATATCGGTTATGATCGCTACCATGAAGGTGTGGCTATCTTGTCTAAAACACCTATTGAAGCAAGAGAAATTTTGGTTTCAGATGTGGATGATCCAACAGACTATCATACTCGCCGTGTCGCCCTGGCTGAAACTGTAGTTGATGGTAAGGAGCTTGCAGTTGCAAGTGTCCACCTTTCTTGGTGGGATAAAGGTTTCCAAGAAGAATGGGCACGATTTGAGGCTGTCTTGAAAGAATTGAACAAGCCACTTTTACTAGCTGGAGATTTCAACAACCCAGCTGGTCAGGAAGGTTACCAAGCTATTTTAGCTAGTCCATTAAGCTTACAAGACGCATTTGAAGTTGCTCAAGATAAAAGTGGTAGCTATACTGTTCCACCAGAAATTGATGGCTGGAAGGGGAACACAGAACCCCTTCGAATCGACTATGTTTTTACTACCAAGGAGTTAGCGGTGGAAAATTTACATGTCGTATTTGATGGTAACAAGAGTCCACAAGTGAGTGATCACTATGGCTTGAATGCTATTTTAAACTGGAAATAATAACTGAAAAGAGGTTGGGATTCACACATTCCAGCCTTTTTCTGATTAGATGAACTACTGAAAGTAAGCTCTATGAGTGAGACTACTGAAATGGAATAAAATATGGTATAATTGATAAGATAGATAGAATCGAGGATATTATGTCATTTACGAAATTTCAATTTAAAAAATATATTAGTGAAGCCTTGGAGGAGTTGAAATTTACAACTCCAACAGAGGTACAAGACAAGTTGATTCCTATTGTTTTGGCAGGTCGTGACCTAGTCGGTGAATCAAAAACAGGTTCGGGTAAGACTCACACTTTCCTATTGCCGATTTTCCAGCAATTAGATGAAGCCAGCGATAGTGTTCAAGCAGTCATTACTGCACCGAGCCGTGAATTAGCTACTCAAATTTACCAAGCAGCCCGTCAGATTGCAGCCCACTCAGAGGTAGAAATTCGTGTGGTTAATTATGTGGGTGGTACAGATAAGGCTCGCCAGATTGACAAATTGGCAAGTAACCAGCCTCATATTGTTATCGGAACGCCTGGCCGTATCTATGACTTAGTTAAATCTGGTGACCTAGCTATTCACAAGGCCAAGACCTTTGTAGTCGATGAGGCAGACATGACCTTGGATATGGGATTCTTGGAAACTGTTGATAAGATTGCTGGCAGCCTTCCAAAAGACCTGCAATTCATGGTCTTCTCAGCGACTATTCCACAAAAGTTGCAACCATTCTTGAAAAAATACTTGTCAAATCCTGTCATGGAGAAAATCAAGACCAAAACGGTCATTTCTGATACCATTGATAATTGGTTGATTTCTACTAAGGGACGTGACAAGAATGCTCAAATTTATCAGTTGACTCAGTTGATGCAGCCTTATTTGGCAATGATTTTTGTTAACACTAAAACGCGTGCTGATGAATTGCATTCATATCTGACTGCTCAAGGCTTGAAGGTTGCAAAAATCCATGGGGATATTGCCCCTCGTGAACGTAAGCGAATCATGAATCAGGTGAAAAATCTGGATTTCGAGTATATTGTCGCAACAGACTTGGCAGCGCGTGGAATTGACATTGAAGGTGTCAGCCATATCATCAATGATGCCATTCCGCAAGACTTATCCTTCTTCGTGCACCGTGTTGGTCGTACCGGACGCAATGGCCTACCAGGTACAGCTATTACCCTTTACCAGCCAAGTGATGACTCGGATATCCGTGAGTTGGAGAAATTGGGAATCAAGTTTACTCCTAAGATGGTCAAAGACGGGGAATTTCAAGATACTTATGACCGTGATCGTCGTGCCAACCGTGAGAAAAAACAAGATAAACTTGATATCGAAATGATTGGTTTGGTTAAAAAGAAAAAGAAAAAAGTCAAACCGGGTTATAAGAAGAAAATTAAATGGGCGGTTGATGAAAAACGCCGCAAAACCAAACGCGCTGAAAATCGTGCTCGTGGCCGTGCAGAGCGTAAAGCAAAACGTCAAACATTTTAATAGTAATTGTTGGAGTACTGACCTCCAACTTTTTTTATTTATGAGAACGAACTATCTATACAGAAACACTACATTAAAGACTGCAAATTGCGTTTAAAAATGGTATAATGATAAAGTTATATAGTCCCGATAAGATGGTAGGTATTCAGCACTAAGAAATTTCCTATCAGTACTTTGTAACTCTATAACACTATTTTTAAGGGGGGACATTTTTATGTCAGAACGTAAATTATTCACGTCTGAATCTGTATCTGAGGGGCATCCAGATAAGATTGCAGACCAAATTTCAGATGCGATTTTGGATGCTATTTTAGCCAAGGATCCAGAGGCGCACGTTGCTGCTGAGACAGCTGTATATACTGGTTCAGTCCATGTTTTTGGTGAAATATCTACAAATGCTTATGTGGATATTAACCGTGTGGTTCGTGATACCATTGCAGAGATTGGCTACACTAATACAGAATATGGTTTTTCTGCTGAGACTGTAGGAGTACATCCATCTTTGGTGGAACAATCTCCTGACATTGCCCAAGGTGTTAACGAAGCCTTGGAGGTTCGTGGAAATGCAGATCAAGATCCGCTGGACTTAATTGGTGCTGGAGACCAAGGTCTCATGTTTGGTTTTGCAGTGGATGAAACAGAAGAGCTCATGCCATTGCCAATCTCACTCAGTCATAAATTAGTTCGTCGTTTGGCAGAACTTCGTAAGTCTGGGGAAATTAGCTATCTTCGCCCAGATGCTAAATCACAAGTTACAGTTGAGTATGATGAAAATGACCGTCCAGTACGTGTGGACACAGTTGTTATTTCAACTCAGCACGATCCAGAAGTCAGCAACGAACAAATTCACAATGATGTCATTAACAAGGTTATCAAAGAGGTTATTCCAGCTTCTTACTTGGATGAGCAAACAAAATTCTTCATCAATCCTACTGGTCGTTTTGTAATTGGTGGACCTCAAGGAGACTCAGGTTTGACTGGTCGTAAGATTATCGTAGATACTTATGGTGGCTACTCTCGTCACGGTGGTGGTGCTTTCTCTGGTAAAGATGCGACTAAGGTGGACCGTTCTGCGTCATATGCAGCTCGCTATATTGCCAAGAATATCGTTGCAGCAGGTCTTGCTAAGAAAGCAGAAGTGCAGTTGGCCTATGCTATCGGTGTTTCGCAACCTGTTTCTGTTCGTATCGATACTTTCGGTACAGGAACAGTAGCTGAAAGTAAGCTTGAAAAAGCAGCGCGTCAAATCTTTGATCTTCGCCCTGCAGGGATTATCCAAATGCTGGACCTCAAGCGTCCAATTTACCGTCAAACAGCGGCTTATGGACACATGGGACGTACAGATATTGATCTTCCATGGGAACGTTTGGATAAGGTAGATGCTTTGAAAGAAGCAGTCAAATAAAATCTTAAGAGGGGACTTCCTCTCTTTTTAATATACTATTTCCTCTAAAATCATTGAAATTATAGCTTGAATTTGATATGATGGTCTTATGGATAAAAGTAGAGCAAAGCGTGAGAATCACGATAAGATAAGAATGAGTCTAATAGTCCTAGTAGCTATCTTCTCAGTAAGTATTTGTGTCCTTGGTTCAATAATTGGATACAAAATATACACAAAACATAGTTTTGAACAAAAGATTGAATCGCTTAAAAAAGAGAAAGATGATCAATTGAGTGAGGGGAATCAGAAGGATCATTTTCGTAAGGGACAAGCCGAAGTGATTACCTACTATCCTCTCCAAGGGGAGCAAGTCATTTCATCTGTAAAAGAAATCATGACACAGGATATTAAGGAAAATCTGGAAGACAAGGAAAATCTGGTTTTTTATTATACGGAGAAACAGGATTCGACTTTAAAAGGGATTGTCAACCGAAGTGTGATGAAACAAGTCTATGATTTAACTTCGTCAAAAGTTGAAGAGACTGAAAAAACTAGTCTGGCAAAAATACATTTGACAGAAGATGGTAAACCTTTTACACTTGATCAATTATTTTCAGATGCTAGTAAGGCCAAAGAGAAACTGATAAAAGAACTGACTTCTTTCTTACAGGACAAGAAATTGGAGCAAGAAAAGATCGATCAGCTTGTTAAAGGTTTCTCTGACCAAGACTTGTCTGCATGGAATTTTGATTACAAGGATAGTCAGATTATCCTTTATCCAAGTCAGTCAGTTGAAAATCTAGACGAGATTGCCTTGCCAGTATCTAGTTTCTTTGAAGTTATTCAGTCCTCTTATTTATTAGATAAGGATGCAGAGCTATATAAGGCTTATTATGAAAAGAAAAATCGTAAAGTAGTAGCCTTGACTTTTGATGATGGACCAAATCCTGCAACGACAAATCAAGCATTAGATACTCTTTCTAAGTATGGTATCAAGGCAACTTTCTTTGTGCTAGGTAAGAATGTTTCTGGAAATGAAGAGATTTTGAAACGTATGAAATCGGATGGCCATGTTATTGGAAACCATAGTTGGAGTCATCCAGTGCTTTCAAAACTTTCCCTTGATGAAGCTAAAAAACAAATTACTGATACTGAGGATGCGCTAACTAAAGTGTTGGGTTCTAGTTCCAAACTCATGCGTCCGCCTTATGGAGCCATTACAGACGACATTCGCAATAGCTTAGATTTGAGCTTTATTATGTGGGATGTAGATAGTCTGGACTGGAAGAATAAAAATGAAGCATCTATTTTGACAGAAATTCAGCGTGAAGTCAAGAATGGTTCAATTATTCTCATGCATGATATCCATACTGAAACAGTGAATGCTTTACCAAAGGTCATTGACTATTTGAAAGGTCAGGGTTATGACTTTGTGACAATTCCAGATTTGTTAGATTCCCGTCTCAAAGCTCATCAGCTATATTACGATCGCAATCAATAATACACAAAATCTAAAGAGAAAAGTTTTCCTTGAAAATTTGCCTCTTTGGATTTTCTTCTAGTTTAGAAAGGAAAAAAATGAAATCTTATATTTTAAACAATGACGTTACAATTCCAGTTCTAGGATTTGGAACCTGGAAAGCTGAAAATGGAGAGATTGCCTATCAAGCTGTCCTAGAGGCTTTAAAGGCAGGCTATCGCCATATCGATACGGCAGCTATTTATAAAAATGAAGAAAGCGTTGGTCGTGCTATTCAAGATAGTGGCGTTCCGCGTGAGGAAATTTTTGTAACCAGTAAATTGTGGAATACAAATCACAACTATGAGCAAGCTCGTCAGGCTTTTGAAGAGTCTTTAGAGAAGCTGGGCTTGGAATATTTGGATTTGTATTTGATTCATTGGCCAAATCCAAAACCACTCAGAGAAAATAACCACTGGAAAATCCGAAATTCAGAAGTTTGGAGAGCGATGGAGGATCTTTACCTAGAAGGTAAAATCCGTGCTATTGGAGTTAGTAATTTCCTTCCTCATCATTTGGATGCCTTGCTTGAAACAGCAAAAATTCTTCCAGCGGTCAATCAAGTTCGTTTGGCTCCAGGTGTGTATCAAGAGGAAGTCGTAGATTACTGTCGAGAAAAAGGAATTTTATTGGAAGCTTGGGGACCTTTTGGTCAGGGAGAACTGTTTGATAACAAGCAAGTGCAAGAAATAGCTGAAAATCACGGAAAGTCTGTTGCTCAGATAGCCTTGGCATGGAGCTTAGCAGAAGGATTTTTACCCCTTCCAAAATCTGTCACAGCGTCTCGTATTCAGGCTAATCTTGATTGTTTTGAAATTGAACTGAATCATGAGGAACGTGAAACCTTAAAAGTGATTGCTGTTCAGTCTGGTGCTCCACGAGTTGATGATATGGATTTCTAGAAAATCATAAAAAGAATTGTACATTGTTCTAATTTTTGATATAATAGTCTGCAGGAAAGAAAGTCTTATGGCGTTCTTCAAGCGAGCTTGGGATAGTGGGAGCCAAGTAGTGCAAAATAAGGAACTGGCGCTTTCTGTAGTATTTTCAAAAACAATGAAGTAATAAATTAGGGTGGAACCGCGTTTCTGACGCCCCTAGTCGCAAGGCTTGGGTGTTGAAATTCGGTTCTTTTTGTTGAGGTTGTTAAGATGAATAATGAAAATTTACCGTTGTTGAAGAAATTAGATAATGAGTGGAAACTTGATGCTAAAGAAGAAGATATTAAATATTTTTACCATACTGAAGAAACAGCTAGTGTTCTGAGTGGTGAAAAGTACATGATTATTGGTAGAAAGGGCGAAGGAAAAACAGCTATTGCAACTTTTATTTACAAGAATGTTGGGGCCGGAGCATACGCTGATAAGTTATCTTTTAAAAATTTTCCTTTTAATACAATCTATAATTATAGTGATAACAGGTATCCGAATCCTAGCCAGTATATCACATTTTGGAAGTATCTAATATATGTTTCTATTTGTAAACAAATGGTGAGGGATAACAATATAGATTCAAATATTAGAGATAATTTAGTTAAACTTTTTCCGGCAAAGAAAAGAAGTGAAAATTTAAAAGATCTAATTCCTAAAATAACTGTTAAAGAATTTGGTTTTCAAGTTCTTAGCACAGGATTAAATATTGCTACAAGTAGAGAGAAGCATGAGCTAGAGTGGATTGATATTGTAGATATTCTTGAAAATGTAATTTTAGAAAATGTTACTTCTGCTTCGAAATATTATGTGATTTTTGATGAACTTGATGAAGAATATAAAGATTTTACTAGCTCCGAAGAAGAAAAAGATTATTTTGCACTTGTTACAGGTCTTTTTAAAGCTATAAATGAAACTCGCAATATTTTTAAAGATGAGGGACTATTAATTTATCCTATAGTCTTTCTTAGATCGGATATTTTTCAAAGAATAAATTATTCTGATAAAAATAAGTGGAGTGATTATTTAATTAACTTAGAATGGAGCCCGGAGAAATTACAAGATTTAATCCAGTTGCGTATTGATGCATTGACAACAAAAAAAAGTAAAAATTTTATTCAGGCTTGGCATCAGATAGCATTACCAGGTGATATAAAGATGGGTAAGAGAAAAACTGTTAAAATGAGAGCTATTGACTATATTTTACGAAGTACTCATCATCGTCCAAGAGATGTAGTCAAATTTTTGAAAGAAGCTTCTAAAATTGCAGATAAAAAGAAGAATGTGAAAATTTCTCCTAATGATATCAAGGATGCAGATTCTTCGTTTTCTGAATATATGAGACAAGAAATTATAGATGAAATTTATTCTGTACTACCTGAGTATGAGGAAATATTTGCAATTCTTTCTACGATTAGAAAACAAACTTTTCATCCGAAGGAGTTTGTAAATATCTATGATCAGAAAGTTTCCAAAGGTGAACTTAAAAATAGGGGAGCTGAGCTAGTATTAAAAATTTTGTTTGAATTTAGTATTATTGGTAATGTTCCTTCAGTGAGAACCCGTAGTATATTTAAATATGAGAATGAATCTGCACGTTTTAATTTTAAAGAAAATATACAAGTTCACAGAGGGTTATATAAAGCTTTGCAAATTTTTTAATCTACTGTTAGGAAGTTAAAATTTTATTTTAATTATTAAAAACTGTGTAATTCAGCTAGAAGTGATAGCAGTTTGTAGAAAGAGTTATTATATTTTTTTATATTACATTTTTAATAACGCAGTACTAACTCGTCTTGCCTCGTATGATCGACGAGGCAGACTCGTGTCGCAAGTAATTTATATAAAAAGGAGAAAACAATGTCTAAGAAATTAACATTTCAAGAAATTATTTTGACTTTGCAACAATTTTGGAATGACCAAGGTTGTATGCTTATGCAGGCTTATGATAATGAAAAAGGTGCGGGAACCATGAGTCCTTACACTTTCCTTCGTGCTATCGGACCTGAGCCATGGAATGCAGCGTATGTAGAGCCATCACGTCGTCCTGCTGATGGTCGTTACGGAGAAAATCCTAACCGTCTCTACCAACACCACCAATTCCAGGTTGTCATGAAGCCATCTCCATCAAACATCCAAGAACTTTATCTTGAGTCTTTGGAAAAATTGGGAATCAATCCTTTGGAACACGATATTCGTTTTGTTGAGGACAACTGGGAAAACCCATCAACTGGTTCAGCTGGTCTTGGTTGGGAAGTTTGGCTTGATGGGATGGAAATCACTCAGTTCACTTATTTCCAACAAGTCGGTGGACTGGCAACTGGCCCTGTGACAGCTGAAGTTACCTATGGTTTGGAACGCTTGGCTTCTTATATTCAGGAAGTGGATTCTGTCTATGATATTGAATGGGCTGATGGTGTAAAATACGGAGAAATCTTCATCCAGCCTGAGTACGAACACTCAAAATATTCATTTGAAATTTCGGATCAAGAAATGTTGCTTGAAAACTTTGATAAGTTTGAAAAAGAAGCTGGTCGCGCCTTGGAAGAAGGTTTGGTTCACCCTGCCTATGACTATGTTCTCAAATGTTCACATACCTTTAACCTACTTGATGCGCGTGGTGCTGTATCCGTAACCGAGCGTGCAGGCTATATCGCTCGTATCCGTAACTTGGCCCGTGTTGTAGCCAAAACCTTTGTCGCAGAACGCAAACGCCTAGGCTACCCACTTTTAGATGAAGAAACACGAGCTAAACTCTTAGCAGAAGACGCAGAATAAAGAGAGTGACAAATTACGAAAATGGGCGAACAGAGTGAGCCCTGAGCCAGTTGCCGTAGTGATGAAGGTATCCTTAGTGAAACTAAGGATACTAGGCAAAATTGGAGACTTTTGGCTCCAATTTTAGCAATGAAACAACGAAGTTGGTTGCTTGCGTGCCAATCACATAAGGCAAACTGGAAAATAAAAAGATATTTTTCGGAGAAAAAACATGACAAAAAACTTATTAGTAGAACTCGGTCTTGAAGAATTACCAGCCTATGTTGTCACACCAAGTGAAAAACAACTAGGCGAAAAAATGGCAGCTTTCCTTAAGGAAAATCGCTTGTCTTTTGAAGCTATTCAAACCTTCTCAACACCACGTCGTTTGGCTGTTCGTGTAACTGGTCTTGCAGACAAACAGTCTGATTTGACAGAAGATTTTAAGGGGCCAGCAAAGAAAATTGCCTTGGATAGTGATGGAAACTTCACAAAAGCAGCTCAAGGATTTGTTCGTGGAAAAGGATTGACTGTTGAAGATATCGAATTCCGTGAAATCAAGGGTGAAGAATATGTCTATGTCACGAAGGAAGAAATTGGTCAAGCAGTTGAAGCCATTGTTCCTGGTGTTGTAGATGTCTTGAAGTCCTTGACTTTCCCTGTCAGCATGCACTGGGCTAACAACACCTTTGAATACATCCGCCCTGTTCACACTTTAACTGTTCTTTTAGATGAAGAAGAGTTTGATTTGGATTTCCTTGATATCAAGGGTGATCGTGTGAGCCGTGGTCATCGTTTCTTGGGGAAAGAAACCAAAATTCAGTCAGCATTGAGCTATGAAGAAGACCTTCGTAAGCAGTTTGTAATCGCAGATCCACGTGAACGTGAGCAAATGATTGTTGACCAAATCAAGGCAATCGAAGCTGAGCATGGTGTACGTATCGAAATTGATGCTGATTTGCTTAATGAAGTCTTGAACTTGGTTGAATACCCAACTGCCTTTATGGGAAGTTTTGATGCCAAATACCTTGAGGTTCCAGAAGAAGTCTTGGTAACTTCGATGAAAGAACACCAACGTTACTTTGTTGTCCGTGATCAAGATGGTAAACTCTTGCCAAACTTCATTTCTGTTCGTAATGGAAATGCAGAGCATTTGGAAAATGTCATCAAAGGAAATGAAAAAGTCTTGGTAGCCCGCTTGGAAGACGGAGAATTCTTCTGGCGTGAAGACCAAAAATTGGTTATTTCAGACCTTGTTGAAAAATTAAACAATGTCACCTTCCATGAGAAAATTGGTTCCCTTCGTGAACACATGATTCGTACGGGTCAGATTGCTATTCTCTTGGCAGAAAAAGCTGGCTTGTCAGTGGATGAAACAGTTGACCTTGCTCGTGCAGCAGCCATTTACAAGTTTGACTTGTTGACAGGTATGGTTGGTGAATTTGACGAGCTCCAAGGAATTATGGGGGAGAAATATGCCCTTCTTGCTGGGGAAACTCCAGTGGTGGCAGCTGCTATTCGTGAACACTACATGCCTACATCAGCCGAAGGAGAACTTCCAGAGAGCAAGGTTGGAGCCATTCTAGCTATTGCAGACAAATTGGATACGATTTTGAGTTTCTTCTCAGTTGGTTTGATTCCATCAGGTTCTAATGACCCGTATGCTCTTCGTCGCGCGACTCAAGGTGTGGTTCGTATCTTGGATGCCTTTGGTTGGCACATTGCTATGGACGAGCTGATTGATAGCCTTTATGCATTGAAATTTGACAGCTTGACTTATGAAAATAAAGCTGAAGTTATGGACTTTATCAAGGCTCGTGTTGATAAGATGATGGGTTCTACTCCAAAAGATATCAAGGAAGCCGTTCTTGCAGGATCAAACTTTGTTGTGGCGGATATGTTGGAAGCAGCAAGTGCTCTCGTAGAAGCAAGCAAGGAAGATGACTTCAAACCATCTGTTGAATCACTTTCTCGAGCCTTTAACTTGGCTGAGAAAGCAGAAGGAGTTGCCACAGTTGATTCAGCTCTCTTTGAGAGTGAAGAAGAGAAAGCCTTGGCAGAAGCAGTAGAATCACTCATTTTGTCAGAGACTGCCAGTCAGCAATTGAAACAACTCTTTGCTCTTAGCCCAGTCATTGATGCTTTCTTTGAGAATACCATGGTAATGGCAGAAGATCAGGCTGTTCGTCAAAATCGCTTGGCTATCTTGTCTCATTTAACTAAAAAAGCAGCTAAACTTGCACGTTTTAACCAAATTAACACTAAATAAAATTTGATAAACGGACTTTATCTTATCACAAAGGAGAAGAAATGGATCAGAAAAAAATTGATCGTATCAACGAGCTTTCTAAAAAGAAAAAAGCAGAAGGCTTGACACCAGAAGAAAAAGTGGAACAAGCTAAACTACGTGAGGAGTACATCGAAGGTTATCGTCGCTCTGTTCGTCACCATATTGAGGGAATCAAAATTGTGGACGAAGAAGGAAATGATGTTACACCAGAAAAACTACGCCAAGTTCAACGTGAAAAAGGTTTACATGGTCGTAGTCTCAATGACCCAAATTCATAATAAATATTCTTTCTTTTAACAAGGATAGATAAAATAATAACCAAAAGACTAGCAGACACAAACTGCTAGTCTTTTTTAGCTAAAAAAGGAACCAAGATGGTTCCTAAAATGATTAGTTACTTGCTCCAGATGTAGCGTCAGCGCCACCACCGTGACCTCCAGCATCACCTGCATCAGAAGCTCCAGATGTGGCATCTGCTCCGCCATGTCCTCCAGCAGGAGCTGCAGCATTTCCACCAACTAGACGTTGACCAGTTGTATTGAGGTACCAATCAAGCCATGGTTGGAAATTAAAGATAATCTCATTAATTCCAGCATATGAGCCATCTGGATAGTACATTGCTTGGTAATTATGGGTATTAATAACACCTTCAGGTGTTCCTGGCACAATTGTACGGACATATTCTTGATCTCCGTTACGCAATACACCGACAACCCATTCAACATTTTTCATTCTAGAATCTGGCAATGTACCGTGTACTGTCCCTAATCTATTTCCTGATTGAGCACGGACACGTTTACCAAACATTGTATCTGGGTCTTGGTGAGCGTTATTAAAGTACAAGAATTGATTGTTATCATCTGCAAATGTCAATTCAAATGGCATTGCTTTCAAGAACATGTCAATTTGGTTAACTGTCAAGATACCGTGGTCTAATTTAACGTAAGTATCTCCAGAAACAGCTCCAACAAGTTCAGCAGCTTTTTCTACCCATTCAGGATCATCTGGGTCAACACCTTGGATGGTAGTTGCAATTGAATTTGTACAATATAAATCTTCTGGTTCAATTGGTTTTGGTTTTTTCAATTTTGAAACGACTCCCACATATTTTACAAAGTTGTCCAAGCATGTTTCAAGGAAATTAACAGTTCCTTCATTTATGATATTCCCATTAACATCAAAAGCTTCTTTGGCTTTACCAAGAAGGAATTCATTTCCTGGAAGTGTGTAGGCATTGACACCTGGAGCGTCAAGAATCTTACGAAGGTGAACTTGGGCACGTGAAGTACCTTGGTCATAGTAAGAAGCACCCACAATCATGACTGGTTTGTTTTCAAATGGATGAACTTCATATGAAAGCCATTCAAGAACAGATTTTAGGGAAGCTGAGATTGTGTGGTTGTGCTCAGGAGTAGCGATGATAACACCATCAGCACGTGTAATTTTGTTATATAAATAACGTAATTGGAAACTTTCGTCCCATTTTTCGTCTTGGTTAAACATTGGAACTTCGTCAATTTCAAGAACTTCTAATTCAAATTTGAGTTTGAAGTGACGACGGATGAATTCCAAGAGTTTACGGTTATATGATTGATCGTAGTTTGATCCTACAAGTCCAACAAATTTCATTCTTTTTGGTCTCCTATCTTACAAATTTTCCCAGTCAAAGTCTTCAGCATCTTTGCGAAGTAATTCTTGTGCATTGCGCAATTTTTCTGTGATTTTTACAAAGATACGGTAGTCGTCAAAAGTAGCATCCAGTTTTTTGATCACATCAAGATCTACTAGGTCTCCACTTGGGTTGAAAGCTTGAAGAGAATGTGAAAGCAAGAATTCATCTGGAAGGACACTTGCTTTAATTTCTGGAGCATTCAAGATTTGGCGAAGTTGTAATTGGGCACGTGATGAACCAAGCGTGCCGTAAGAAGCACCAGTAATCATGATTGGTTTGTTCAAAAGTGGGTAAATACCGTATGACAACCAAGCAAGAGCGCTCATCAAAACAGCTGGGATAGAGTGGTCATACTCAGGAGTACCGATAATAACGCCATCTGCCTCTTCAATTTTAGCAGCAATTTCTAAAATTTCAGCAGGCACTTGCTTGTCAGCTGGTTTATTGAAGACAGGAATGTCTTTAATTTCAACAAGTTCAATTTCAGCTTTTTCAGCAAAGTGTTTTTGCATGTATTGAAGCAATTGGCGGTTTGTAGAACGTTTTGAATTTGTTCCAACAATAGCAATAAGTTTTAACATGAGATTTCCTTTCTCTTTTTACATAATACGATTTTAAAACTCCATTGAAACATTTGTTTCTATAGAGTTGGAATTCCTGAAGAACAGCTTAGGTGACCTTCCTTATCGATGAGGATAGCTTCGATGCCCTCCAAACTTTCAACTTGCCAGAGGATAGAAGCAGGTCTTTCTCCAAATAGACGAGTTGTCCAGATTTCACCATCAACTGATTTATCAGAGATGATTGTTAGACTCGCTAGTTCCGTTTCAACAGGATAACCTGTTTGGCTGTCAAAAATATGATGGTAATCTTTTCCATCGACAGTCAGGTGACGTTCATAAATGCCTGAAGTCACGACAGATTTATTGACAACAGGGATGGTCATTAAGTGATTTCCCCTCGGATTGGCTGGGTCTTGAATCCCAATTTGCCAAGGCTGATCCCCTCTTGCCTGATTTTTTCCAATAGTCAGGATATTCCCTCCCAGATTAATCAAGGCAGATGTCACTCCCTCTTCTCTAAGAAATTGGGCAACCTTATCCGCACTATAACCCTTGGCTAAACAACCTAGGTCTATCTTCATTCCTTTCTGTTTTAAAAACACAGTGGAAGTAGAAGAATCTAACTCGATAGAATGAGGATTGATTAAAGGTAGCACTGATTCAATTTCTTGGAGTTGGGCCACTTTGGCATCTGAAAAACCGATACGCCAGGTTTGAATCAAGGGACCAATGCTGATGTTGAGATGACTAGAGGGCGCTAGGCTATGCTCTAATCCAAGTGAAATCAGTTCAAACAGGTCTGGATGAACTTTGACAGGAGCTATTCCAGCTTGATAATTGATTTCCATCAACTCAGATTCTTGACTATTGGCATTGAAGCGGTATTCAAGCTCTTTGAGCAAATCAAAGGATTTTTGGAGCAAGCTATCGGCTCGCTCATCTACTAATGAAATAGTGATAGTAGTCCCCATTAGCCGTTCGGAATGTGAACTAAGAGGCAAGCTACCAACTCCTTTCTTTTATGAAAAGAAGGCTGAAATATAGTAAATTTATATTAAATTTAACCCCTTACATTTTCTTTTCATGATACTAGCATACCATAAAGTCAGCGTTTTCACAAATAAAATTTGTAAACTTGTCAAGAAATATGCTCAGAAAATAAAGAGTAATTGTAAGAAAGACTGATAAAATACAGATTATTTACATTTTTTTACAAAAAAAACGGGAAAATTAGCTAAACTCTTGTAAACGCTAACAGTAAATGTTATACTAGAAAGGTAAATTTAAAATTGAAGGTAGGAATTTTTCTATGAGTAAAATCGTTGTAGTTGGTGCTAACCACGCTGGTACAGCATGTATTAATACTATGTTGGATAATTTTGGAAATGAGAACGAAATTGTTGTATTCGACCAAAATTCTAACATCTCTTTCCTAGGATGTGGAATGGCCCTTTGGATCGGTGAACAAATTGACGGTGCTGAAGGCTTGTTCTATTCTGATAAAGAAAAATTGGAAGCTAAAGGTGCTAAGGTATACATGAATTCACCAGTTCTTTCAATCGACTATGATAACAAAGTAGTTACAGCAGAAGTTGAAGGGAAAGAGCACAAAGAATCATACGATAAATTGATTTTCGCTACAGGTTCTACACCAATCTTGCCACCAATCGAAGGTGTTGAAATTGTTAAAGGAAACCGCGAATTTAAAGCAACTCTTGAAAATGTACAATTCGTTAAATTGTACCAAAACGCTGAAGAAGTGATTCACAAATTGTCTGATAAGAGTCAACACCTTGACCGAATCGCCGTTGTTGGTGGTGGTTATATCGGTGTTGAACTTGCTGAAGCCTTTGAACGTCTTGGAAAAGAAGTTGTCCTTGTTGATATCGTTGATACTGTTTTGAACGGTTACTATGACAAAGACTTCACACAAATGATGGCGAAGAACTTGGAAGACCACAACATCCGCTTGGCGCTTGGTCAAACTGTTAAAGCAATCGAGGGTGACGGTAAAGTTGAACGCTTGATTACTGATAAAGAAACTTTTGATGTGGATATGGTTATCCTTGCAGTTGGTTTCCGTCCAAACACAGCCCTTGCTGATGGAAAAATTGAACTATTCCGTAACGGTGCCTTCCTTGTAGACAAAAAACAAGAAACATCTATCCCAGGCGTTTACGCAGTAGGTGACTGTGCGACTGTTTATGACAATGCTCGTAAAGATACAAGTTACATCGCCCTTGCTTCAAATGCTGTTCGTACTGGTATCGTTGGTGCTTACAACGCTTGTGGACATGAATTGGAAGGAATCGGTGTACAAGGTTCAAACGGTATATCAATCTACGGTCTTCACATGGTTTCAACTGGTTTGACTCTTGAAAAAGCAAAAGCAGCAGGTTACAACGCGACTGAAACTGGCTTTAACGATCTTCAAAAACCAGAATTTATGAAACATGATAACCATGAAGTTGCCATCAAGATTGTCTTTGACAAAGATAGCCGTGAAATTCTTGGTGCACAAATGGTTTCACACGATTCTGCAATCAGCATGGGAATCCACATGTTCTCACTTGCTATCCAAGAGCATGTAACAATTGATAAATTGGCATTGACAGACCTATTCTTCTTGCCACACTTCAACAAACCATACAACTACATCACAATGGCTGCACTTACAGCTGAAAAATAAAATTTGATGAACTATCTGGCCTTAAGTTAAGGTCAGATAGTTTTTTAGTCAATATGTACCCATACAATTACATTTTTTTTATCTTGTGATTCATTCTAATCTAACTTAAAATGAAATGGTAGCTACCAATATAAATAATGAGGATAAAATAAATGACTGAAAATCGTTATGAACTAAATAAAAACTTGGCACAGATGCTCAAGGGTGGGGTTATCATGGACGTTCAGAATCCTGAACAGGCCCGTATTGCAGAAGCTGCTGGTGCGGCAGCTGTGATGGCCTTGGAGCGGATTCCGGCTGATATTCGTGCAGCTGGTGGGGTTTCCCGCATGAGTGACCCAAAGATGATTAAGGAAATCCAAGAAGCAGTTAGCATTCCAGTAATGGCTAAGGTCAGAATCGGGCATTTTGTTGAGGCTCAGATTTTAGAGGCTATTGAGATTGACTATATCGATGAGAGTGAAGTTTTATCTCCAGCAGACGACCGTTTCCATGTGGACAAAAAAGAATTCCAAGTTCCTTTTGTCTGTGGGGCTAAGGATTTGGGAGAAGCCTTGCGTCGTATCGCTGAAGGTGCTTCTATGATTCGTACCAAAGGAGAACCAGGGACAGGAGACATTGTTCAAGCTGTTCGTCATATGCGTATGATGAATCAGGAAATTCGCCGTATTCAAAACTTACGAGAGGACGAACTTTATGTTGCTGCTAAGGACTTGCAGGTACCTGTAGAATTGGTTCAATACGTCCATGAACATGGAAAATTGCCAGTTGTAAACTTTGCGGCTGGAGGCGTTGCAACGCCAGCAGATGCTGCGTTGATGATGCAATTAGGGGCAGAGGGTGTCTTTGTCGGTTCAGGTATTTTCAAGTCAGGAGATCCTGTTAAACGAGCGAGTGCCATTGTCAAAGCGGTAACCAATTTCCGAAATCCTCAAATTTTGGCTCAAATCTCTGAAGATTTAGGAGAAGCCATGGTTGGTATCAATGAAAATGAAATCCAAATTCTCATGGCTGAGAGAGGAAAATAGATGAAAATTGGAATATTGGCCTTGCAGGGTGCCTTTGCAGAACATGAAAAAGTGCTAGATCGATTAGGTGTCGAGAGTGTTGAAATCAGAAATTTAGATGATTTTCAACAATATCAGAGTGATTTGTCGGGTTTGATATTACCTGGAGGAGAGTCTACAACCATGGGCAAGCTCTTACGAGACCAGAACATGCTGATTCCCATCCGAGAAGTAATTCTATCTGGTTTACCAGTGTTTGGAACCTGTGCGGGTTTAATTTTGCTGGCTAAGGAAATTGCTTCTCAGGAAGAGAGTCATCTAGGAACTATGGATATGGTGGTTGAGCGCAATGCCTATGGGCGCCAATTAGGAAGTTTCTACACGGAAGCAGAATGTAAGGGAGTCGGTCAGATTCCAATGACCTTTATTCGTGGTCCAATTATCAGTAGTGTTGGAGAAGATGTAGAAATTTTAGCAACAGTTGATAATCAAATCGTTGCAGCCCAAGAAAAAAATATGTTGGTAACTTCTTTTCATCCAGAATTGACTGATGATGTGCGCTTGCACCAGTACTTTATCAATATGTGTAAAGAAAAAAGTTGAGATTGAATTTCTCAACTTTTTTACATGTAATAAACAATGGCGATGTATTGGAGGGCAGATGCTGCTAGGATAAAGAGATGCCAAATCATGTGGAAATAAGGTTTTTTCTTGGCGTAAAATCCAGCCCCAACAGTATAACAGAGTCCGCCAGTTACCATGAGACTCCAGAAAATTGGCGTTGTTTGACTGATAATGGCAGGAATGATAGCTAGAACCAACCAGCCCATAATCAGGTAAAGAGCAAGGCTAAATTTCTCATTGACCTTTTTAGCAAAGATTTTATAGAGGATTCCGAAGATGGTCGTTCCCCACTGGATCGCAATAATCAGATAGCCAAACCAGTTATTCATCAAAGTCAGTACGACAGGTGTATAAGAGCCTGCAATAGCAACATAAATCATCGAATGGTCAATGATTCGCAAGACGTATTTGTGGGTCGAACCATAGGCCATAGAGTGGTAAATGGTGGACGATAGAAACATGAGAAAGAGACTGATGACGAAAATGGATACACCTATAGATGATAAAAATCCGTGTGCTTCATAACTATAGGTGGATGAAATAGGCAGTAAGATGAGCATGATGACTGCACCTACGGCATGGGTCACGCTATTAGCAATCTCCTCTCCAAAACTGAGTTGTTTGCTGAGCTTTAGGCTGGTGTTCATTGGATTACCTCCTCTTGAGTATGATCGATTAAGGCTAGGGTTTGATGATAGAGTTTAACGGTTTGGCAGCTGGTTTGGATAATGGGGTTAGCTGGGTCAATTCCTTGGTTCATGTAGTCCACAAAAGCATCGTAGAGTTGGTCTGAACTTGCTTGAGTTTGGAGAGTATTAAGTGTCTGAGCTATTTCTTGAATAGAAAATACAGATTTGAGGGTTGTGATAGCAATCAAACGGGCAATCTGTTGGCGTTGGTATTTTTTCTTGTCAGGCTTTGTCAGGTAACCATGTTTCACATAATTGTTGACCATGGATGCTGTCAGGCCCTTGTCTTTATCAGGAGAGATAGGGGCGCAGATCTGATTGACATAGAGTAAAACCTGGTCCAGATAGAGGTCAATGTTTGGAATTTCTGCCCATTTTGGGTAGGAAAAGGTAGTTTTCATTTCCAACTCCTTTTTATCTAGTTTTAATAACTGGATTATAAAATAATAAAAACAGAAAGTCAAGTTTTAACTGCTTGTAGAAAGACTTAAATTATGCTATGATGGGAGAAACTAGTCAGAAATGAGGAGAAAAGATGGAGATTCGTTTAGCTTTTCCAAATGAAGTAGATGCCATCATGCAGGTGATGGAGGATGCTAAAAAATGTTTAGCGGATGCTGGTAGTGACCAGTGGCAAAATGGTTATCCAAATGCTGGTATTATTATTGAGGATATTATCTCAGGTCAAGCCTATGTAGCCTTGGAAGAGGGAGAACTATTAGCCTATGCTGCTGTGACCAAGAGTCCAGAGGAAGCCTATGAAGCCATTTATGAAGGCAACTGGCAAGCTGGAGAGTCAGAATATCTAGTCTTTCATCGTATTGCTGTGGCAGCAGATGTGCAGGGACAGGGCGTTGCTCAAACCTTCTTAGAGGGCTTAATTGAAGGATTTGATTATCTTGATTTTCGTTCAGATACGCATGCAGAAAACAAAGCTATGCAACATATTTTTGAAAAACTCGGATTTAAACAGGTTGGTAAGGTTCCAGTTGATGGTGAACGCTTGGCCTATCAAAAATTGAAGAAATAATGCAAAAGAAGTACGTAAAAATGCTCTACTCTTCGCCAATAGGAACCTTGTCTTTGGTTGCCGACGAGCAATATCTGTATGGCATTTGGGTGCAGGAGCAGAAGCATTTTGAGAGGGGACTAGGAGATGAAACGATAGAAGCAGTTGTTAGTCATCCCATTTTAGATCCAGTTATTGCTTGCTTAGATGCTTACTTTAAAGGCAAGCCTCAGGATTTATCCGACTTGCCTTTGGCTCCAATCGGAACGGATTTTGAAAAGCGAGTTTGGTCCTATTTACAGAGAATTCCTTATGGTCAGACAGTGACCTATGGACAAATAGCCCAAGACCTGCAAGTGGCTTCTGCTCAAGCAATTGGTGGAGCAGTGGGGCGCAATCCTTGGTCTATCCTAGTACCTTGTCATCGTGTGCTGGGCGCAGGCAAGCGTCTGACAGGTTATGCTGCAGGAATGGAAAAGAAAGCATGGCTATTGGAGCATGAAGGCGCAGATTTTAAAGATAGAAACAATAGAAAGTGAAAAACATGTTAGAATTTATCGAATACCCAAAATGTTCAACTTGTAAAAAAGCAAAACAAGAATTAAATCAATTAGGAGTGGACTACAAAGCTGTTCACATCGTGGAAGAAACACCTAGTCAAGAAGTCATTTTAAACTGGCTAGAAACCTCAGGGTTCGAGCTAAAGCAATTTTTCAACACCAGTGGAATCAAATACCGTGAATTGGGGCTGAAAGATAAGGTAGGAAGCCTGTCAAACCAAGAAGCAGCTGAGTTGCTAGCAAGCGACGGAATGTTGTTAAAACGACCGATTTTAGTGGACAATGGAACTGTTAAGCAAATCGGTTATCGAAAAGCTTACGAAGAATTGGGATTGAAATAGTTTTTATCTATCTCTTTGATAGATAAAATATATAGCCTCCCTGTTTCAAAGTATGATAAACTAGTAGGTAGACAAAGTCTGTACCTGACCGTAGCAAATAATTTCATTGACGGCAGAAGTATGGTAGAATGAATCATTATCAGGAGAGGATGTTTTTATGAATGTTACAGCGATTTTAGCATCAGATTGGTACCAAAACTTGATGCAATTGATTCCGGATGGCAAGCTGTTTAGCTTGCGTTCGGTCTTTGATGGGATTCCGAGAATTGTCCAACAACTTCCAACAACGATTATGTTGACAATTGGTGGTGCCCTTTTTGGCTTGGTTTTGGCGCTTCTTTTTGCCATTGTGAAAATCAATCGTGTCAAAATTTTATATCCCTTGCAGGCATTCTTTGTTAGTTTCTTAAAAGGGACACCGATTTTGGTGCAACTCATGTTGACCTACTACGGAATCCCTTTGGCTTTGAAAGCTCTCAATCAGCAATGGGGAACTGGTCTCAATATCAATGCGATTCCAGCCGCTGCTTTTGCGATTGTCGCCTTTGCTTTCAATGAGGCAGCTTATGCTAGTGAAACCATTCGTGCAGCCATTCTCTCAGTCAATCCTGGTGAGATTGAGGCGGCACGTAGTCTGGGGATGACCCGAGCACAAGTTTATCGTCGCGTGATCATTCCAAATGCAGCAGTTGTGGCCACTCCAACCTTAATCAATTCCCTAATTGGCTTGACCAAGGGAACTTCCCTAGCCTTTAGTGCGGGTGTTGTGGAAGTCTTTGCCCAAGCTCAGATTTTGGGTGGTGCCGATTATCGTTACTTTGAACGCTTCATCTCCGTTGCCCTTGTTTATTGGGTAGTCAATATCGGAATTGAAAGCCTCGGTCGTTTCATCGAGAGAAAAATGGCTATTTCTGCACCCGATACAGTGCAAACAGATGTGAAAGGAGACCTTCGTTAATGATTAAGATTTCGAATTTAAGCAAATCCTTTTCAGGACAGACTGTCTTGGATCATCTGAACTTGGATATTCAAAAAGGCGAAGTTGTAGCCTTGATTGGTTCTTCAGGAGCTGGGAAATCAACCTTTCTTCGTAGTTTGAACTACCTTGAAACTCCAGATAGTGGAACAATTCAGATTGACAATTTTAAAGTTGATTTTTCTCAGATTAGCCAAGAGGAGATCCTAACCCTTCGTCGCAAGTTATCTATGGTTTTCCAACAGTTTAATTTGTTTGAACGCCGAACTGCTCTTGACAATGTCAAGGAAGGCTTGGTTGTCGTTAAAAAATTATCGGACGAGGAAGCAACAAAAATCGCCAAGGAAGAGTTGGCTAAGGTTGGACTTTCTGACCGTGAAAACCATTACCCTCGTCATTTGTCGGGTGGGCAAAAGCAACGGGTTGCTCTCGCGCGTGCGCTTGCTATGAAACCGGATGTCTTGCTCTTAGACGAACCAACTTCAGCCCTTGACCCAGAATTGGTCGGTGAGGTAGAAAAGTCTATTGCAGATGCAGCCAAGTCAGGCCAGACCATGATTTTGGTCAGTCACGATATGTCTTTTGTAGCCCAAGTGGCAGACAAGGTTTTATTCCTAGATAAAGGGAAAATCATCGAGTCCGGCACACCGGATGAAATCATCAATCATCCGAAAGAAGAGCGGACAAAAGAATTCTTTGCTAGTTACAAACGGACTTATATTTGATATAATAGAAAAAGGAAAACTCAGTTAGTTGGACTAGCTGAGTTTACTCTTTAAAAAAGATAGAAACGAGAGAGATCATGCTACTGCATCTATTTTCTTTGTATTTCGAGAGTTTGATCTTAACGACCATCCTTGTCGTGATTTTTCTGGGGATTTGGATTGGATTGAGAGCCATGTCTGGTGTGGACAAGACAGCCAAAGCTCGCCAAGCTCATCTCTATGATATGATTATGATTGGAGTTCTGGTCGTTCCAGTGTTATCCTTTGCCGTCATGAGTTTACTCTTGGTTTTCAAGGCATAATCCTTGCGTGACTAGCAAGAATGAGTTAGAATAAAGAAAATTACAACAAGAAAGAAGGAATTTATATGTACGATACTATTATTATCGGTGCTGGACCTGCGGGAATGACTGCTGCCTTATATGCCGCTCGCAGCAATCTGAAAGTAGCCTTGATTGAAGGTGGTCTGCCAGGTGGGCAAATGAACAACACATCTGATATTGAAAACTATCCAGGTTATGCCAACATCAGTGGACCTGAATTGGCTGAAAAGATGTTTGAACCACTTGAAAACCTTGGAGTGGAGCATCTTTATGGTTATGTTGAAAATGTTGAAGACCATGGTAATTTTAAGAAAGTGATTACTGATGACCAAACATACGAAACACGAACAGTTATCGTAGCGACTGGTTCTAAACACCGTCCTTTGGGAGTACCTGGAGAAGAAGAACTCAATAGTCGTGGTGTTTCTTACTGTGCCGTGTGTGATGGTGCTTTCTTCCGTGACCAAGATTTGCTCGTAGTCGGTGGGGGAGATTCAGCTGTCGAAGAAGCTCTCTTCTTGACTCGCTTTGCCCAGACTGTCACTATTGTTCACCGCCGTGACCAACTTCGTGCCCAAAATGTTTTGCAAGACCGTGCCTTTGCAAATGAGAAAGTCAACTTTATCTGGGACTCTGTCGTCAAGGAAATTAAGGGTGAAAACCGAGTAGAATCTGTCGTATTTGAGAATGTGAAAACTGGTCAAGTGACAGAGCAAGCCTTCGGTGGTGTCTTTATCTATGTTGGTTTGGATCCAGTTAGCGATTTTGTCAAAGATTTGAATATTCAAGACCAGGCAGGCTGGATTGTGACAGATAATCACATGAAAACTGGCGTTGACGGTATCTTTGCGGTTGGGGATGTTCGCCAGAAAGACCTTCGCCAAGTAACAACAGCAGTTGGAGATGGGGCTATCGCTGGTCAAGAAGCCTACAAGTTTATCACCGAACATAGCTAATCATAAAAAGTTTCCAATCAGATGACTGGAAACTTTTTTATAGCCTATTTCGGAAAACTTCGTACATAAGAATGGCTGCAGCAACACTGGCATTAAGGCTTTGAACATGTCCATTCATAGGTATGGTAATCATTTCATCAACCTGTTTTTTAATGTTGCTAGAGATGCCTTTTCCTTCATTTCCGATGATGAGGGCGATTTTCCCTTTTGTATTCCACTTGTGGCAAGGGGTGCCGTTCATATCTGTTCCAAAGGTCCAGAAGCCTTCATCCTTGAGTTTATCTAAAGTTTGACTGAGGTTGGTTACTCGGGCAATGGGAACGTGTTCAATAGCACCTGTGGCCGTTTTAGCAACGACAGGAGTAACTCCGACAGCACGGTGCTTGGGAATGATGACACCTGAAACGTTGGTCGCATCTGCTGTTCTCAAAATAGAACCAAGATTATGGGGGTCGGTTAACCCGTCCAGAATCAATAGCAAAGGATTTTCTTCTTGGCGTGTTTTGGCAAGGATTTGGTCCAGCTCGCTATAGGCAAATTCGGACACTCGTAGAACAAAACCTTGGTGAACAGCACCTTCAGTCATCTCAGAGAGGGATTTTTTTGAAGTCCAAGAAATGGACACCTTCTTTTCTGTGGCCAGTTCTTTGACTTTCTCAACATTCTTACCTCGGAGATCTTCTTGAAGGTAGAGTTTATTGCCAGTATTTGCAAGGAGTGCTTCGGTGACGGCGTGGACGCCATAGACAATATCATTTGTTTTCATGCCTCTATTATAACACAAAACCCCGTCTTGCAACGGGATTTTCTTTATTCTAGAATCAGTAAACCATCTTTAACTGCAAATGGGTCTTTTTCATTGATACGATCGTAAAACATGATGCCGTTGATGTGGTCAATTTCATGCTGAACAACGATGGAGTTGTAGCCTTTGAGTTTGATACGGTGTTTTTCTCCATCCTTGTCAAAGTAGTCAACAGTAACGCGGGCATGGCGAACAACATAGCCAGGCACGTTGCGGTCAACAGAAAGGCACCCTTCTCCTTCGCCAAGAGCAGCGTCTTGAACAGAGTGAGAGACGATTTTTGGATTGTACATAATAGCTTGCAAGTCGTAAGCTTCCTGAGGAGTTTCGCCTTCTTCGACAATGTTTGGCACCAAAACAGCGATAATACGTTTTGAGATATCCAATTGAGGAGCAGCAAGTCCAACTCCACCGCGGAGCCCCATTTTTTCAGCCATGACAGGATCTTGGGAATGTTTGAGGAATTGCATCATCTTTTCGCCAAGAATGATTTCTTGATCAGATAGGGGGAAAGTGACTTCCTCAGCAACCGCGCGAAGAGTCGGATTCCCCTCGCGGATAATATCGTTCATATCAATTAAATGAGCAGCTTTTGTAATACGTTCTATAGCAGACATTTTCTCTCCTTTCATTACTTCTACATGATATCACAAAATAACAAGGATTGAAAGCATTACGGCATCGAGCTTTTATAGAAAATGCCTTGTAGGTTCGATTCAATTGTGAAAGAATTACTTATCTGTGATATAATAAAAAGAAAAGGCTTGCATTAGAAAGTAGGGAGAATGAAGATGCAAAGAAGACAGGATAGACATAAACGTGGACCAGTTTTTCGTTTTATGAGGGGGTTTGTAAACTTTTTTAGGAGTTATCGCAAGTGGAGTAATAAGGGATTTGTGGCGATACTTTTGCTAGCAGTTGCTTTATCAATGGGCTTGGTCTTGTTGTTTGAAAGTTTCCAAGGAATTCCCTTAACCAGTCAAAAAAAGGATGCCATTTCTCAAGAAGTAAATAAGACGAATCAAAATGCTAAAGATCAGGAAGAGGAAAAAACTGCTAGAATTATGGCAAACGGAGACCTCCTCTATCATATTCCCATCTATCGTTCTGCTTTAAAAGAAGATGGAACCTATGATTTTCATGAAAATTTTGATTATGTGAAACCATGGCTCAAACAAGCAGACTTGATTATAGGTGATTTTGAAGGTACTGTTAACAAGGACCACTATTTGGCAGGTTATCCTCTCTTTAATGCACCTGGCGAAGTTATGGATGCTATCAAGGATGCCGGTTATCAAGTGCTAGACTTGGCGCATAACCATATCCTAGATTCACAAATAGAAGGTGTGGTTTCAACAGCAGATGCTATTGAGAAGGCAGGAATGACACCTATTGGAGTGTATACGCATGAGTCCCGTGATCAAGCTCCACTGGTTATCAAGGAAGTGAACGGCATCAAGGTTGCACTTTTGGCCTATTCTTATGGTTTTAATGGAATTGAGCAAAGTATTTCTCAAGAAGACTATAACCGCTATCTTTCAGACCTAAATGAAGACAAGATGAAGGCTGAAATTGAACGTGCAGAGAAGGAAGCAGATATCACCATTATCATGCCTCAGATGGGTGTTGAGTATCGATTGGAACCAACTGAAGAACAAAAAGCTCTTTATCACAAGATGATTGATTGGGGGGCTGATATCATCTTTGGAGGGCATCCTCACGTTGTTGAACCATCTGAAACGGTTGAAAAAGATGGAGACAAGAAACTCATTATCTATTCAATGGGGAACTTCATTTCCAATCAACGAATTGAAACCATGCAAGATGAAGAGAATGCTAAGTGGACAGAGCGTGGCGTGCTCATGGATGTGACTATTAAGAAAAAAGCCGGTAAGACGACAATCGAAACTGCCAAAGCACATCCTTCTTGGGTAAACCGTACACCGAAAGGAACCTATTCTCCAGAAGGTTATCCACTCTTCCTTTACCAAACCTATATCTTAGAAGATTTTATCGAGGGTGGTAGTCATCGTGACCAGTTAGATGAAGCGACTAAGGAACGAATTGATACAGCCTACAAAGAAATGAACGAACATGTGGGATTGAAGTGGGACTAGCTTGAATCCAGAGGAAAGTAAATGACGATTAAGGTAATTGCAACAGATATGGACGGGACCTTGCTGGATGCTAGAGGCCAGCTTGATCTCCCACGTTTGGAAAAGATTTTAGATCAGTTGGATCAAAGGGGTATTCGTTTTGTCATCGCGACGGGCAATGAAATTCACCGAATGAGGCAACTACTGGAGCACTTGGTCGATCGGGTGGTTCTGGTTGTTGCAAACGGTGCTCGTATTTTTGAAAACAATGAACTGATTCAGGCTCAGACTTGGGATGATGCCATTGTTGATAAGGCCTTGGCTCATTTCAATGGTCGAGCGTGTCAGGACCAGTTTGTTGTAACGTCTATGAAGGGTGGTTTCGTCAAGGAAGGTACGATTTTTACAGACCTTGAAAGTTTTATGACTTCAGAAATGATTGAAAAATTCTACCAACGGATGCATTTTGTGGATGAATTAACCTCTGACCTCTTTGGTGGTGTGCTCAAGATGAGTATGGTTGTTGGTGAGGAACGTTTGAGTTCGGTCTTGGAAGAAATCAATGACCTCTTTGATGGCCGTGTTCGGGCTGTATCGAGTGGCTATGGTTGCATTGATATCCTTCAAGCTGGAATTCATAAAGCATGGGGCTTGGAAGAATTACTCAAGCGTTGGGAATTGAACCCCCAACAAATTATGGCTTTTGGTGACAGTGAAAATGATGTTGAAATGCTTGAAATGGCTGGAATTGCCTATGCGATGGAAAATGCTGATGAAAAAGCCAAAGCTGTGGCGACTGCTCTAGCGCCAGCCAACAGCCAAGGAGGAGTTTATCAAGTCTTGGAAAACTGGTTAGAAAAAGGAGAATGAAGTGGCAGTACAGATATTAGAAAATTGGCTCCTAAAGGAACAGGGTAAAATCCAAACCAAGTATCGTCACTTAAATCAGGTTTCAGTTGTAGAGCCAGACATTCTTTTTATTGGGGATTCCATTGTCGAATACTATCCTCTGCAGGAACTATTTGGGACTTCAAAGACGATTGTCAATCGAGGAATTCGTGGCTATCAGACAGGGCTGTTATTAGAAAATCTTGATGCGCATCTTTATGGTGGAGCAGTAGATAAAATTGTCCTTTTGATTGGGACAAATGATATCGGAAAAGATGTTCCATTGAATGAGGCTCTCAATAACCTCGAAGCTATCATACAATCCATTGCTCGCGATTATCCATTGACTGAGATGAAACTGCTTTCCATTTTGCCAGTCAATGAGGGTGAGGAGTATAAGCAGACAGTCTATATCCGCACGAATGAAAAAATTCAGAACTGGAATCAAGCCTATCAAGAGCTTGCTTCTGCCTATATGCAGGTAGAATTTGTGCCAGTTTTTGATAGTTTGACAGACCAGGCAGGCCAACTAAAAAAAGAATATACTACTGATGGGCTGCACCTCAGTGTTGCTGGTTATCAAGTTTTGACCAAAGCTTTGAAAGACTATCTTTTCTAGTTAATTAATTTCCTTTTTGCATTTTGGAGTTAGATAAGGTATAATGGTTTTATTGTCTTTTGGGGTCGTTACGGATTCGACAGGCATTATGAGGCATATTTTGCGACTCGTGTAGCGACGTAAACGCTCAGTTAAATATAACTGCAAAAAATAACACTTCTTACGCTCTAGCTGCCTAAAAACCAGCAGGCGTGACCCGATTTGGATTGCTCGTGTTCAATGACAGGTCTTATTATTAGCGAGATACGATCAAGTCTTGTCTAGCGACTTGATAAGAGATTGATAGACTCGCAGTTTCTAGGCTTGAGTTATGTGTCGAGGGACTGTTAAATTAATACATAACCTATGGTTGTAGACAAATATGTTGGCAGGTGTTTGGACGTGGGTTCGACTCCCACCGGCTCCATTATTCCTTTGCATTCTTTTGCATTCCTTGGTAAAACGTTGTTAAATCAACGTTTTTTATTTTTGAGTTTGGTATTCCTTGGTATTCTTTTGCGAAAAAGACAGACCCTAAAACAGACCCTCTTTTTGAAGAAGGTCTGTTGTGTTTAAAAATTAATATAATTGGCAAAGCGTTCTCCGATGTCATCCTTTGCTTGCTTAGTTATGTGAGTATAAACGTTCATGGTCGTCTTCAAGTCGGAATGTCCTAACCGATGTTGGACTTGCTTCAAAGTCATACCAGCGTCAAAACAAAGGCTGGCATGTGTATGTCTGAATCCATGGATTTTAATTGGACGTAGGTCGCTACCTTCCACAATTTTGATAAGCCACTTTCTAGGAAGAGTGCTTGGAATTGGCTTTTTAAATTCATTTTCAAAAATGTATTTGGTGTTTGGATTTTGCTTTTTCCATTTTTTCAAAATACTTTTTGTTTTCTTGTCCAGACTGATTAGTCGATTACTGCTTACCGTTTTGGTATTGCCTATCTCTTCGCCTGCAAAACCTCTTGTAATGGCCTTATTTATGTCAAGAGTATTATCTGTCCAGTCATTCCACTCAAGGGCTAAAATCTCCCCTTTTCGTGCCCCTGTGAAGGCCAGAAGACGGAATAGAGTTATCTTCTCTAGATCCTTTGTTTTGGAGACAAGTTTTAAAAATTTTTTAAGTTCGTCTTTGCTATAGAAGTCGCTCTTGTTATCTGATTTCTTTCTTGTTGATGTAATCACTCTGTCTACTGGATTGGTATCAATGTAACCATGTCTGATTGCATACTTAAAAACATTATTCATCAATCCCTTTAACTTACGACCGTAGACTAATTTCTTGGACCACTCGTTGACCTGTTCCTGCATTTGAAGCGGAGTTATCGTGGCTATCTTTCTATTGCCGAAAGCTGGATAGATGTGATTCTTGAAATTCCTAGATGTCTTGATATAGGTGCTTTCTTGCACTGTCTCAGAATAATCTTTAAGCCATTTTTTTGAGATTTCCTCAACCGTGATTTCTTTCCTACTTTGTTCGCCACTCTCGATATCGTCCTGAAGTTGAAGTAGCGCTGCCCTTGCTTTAGCCTTTGTAGCAAATCCTCTTCGTTTTATATACTTGTCTTTTCCGTTTTCTTTTCCGACGTAGATTCTAAAACCGAAAGCCGTCTCTCCGTTTTTCTTTTTATAAGACTTGATTTCCATTGATTTTTACCTCATTTCCTGATAAAATGGGTACAAGAAAACTACCTTTTTAATGGTCGTTTCCTTATACAGTACATCCTCACGCTCAGACTCGCCAAAGTTTGAGAGCGTGGGGATTTTTTTGGTTTTGAAAAGGGAAGCAACGGTTAAGTTACTTCCCCTGGCACGCTATGGTGCAAAGTTTAAAATCTTGAGGGTAAACCTCTAAGTAACTTAATTATATCATGAAAATAAATTTATTCCAATCCGATGCCGACTTTAGCAGTCAATAAATAAGCACCACTTTCTTGTTTGCTAAATGTCAAAGTAACGCTTCGGATTTTTGTTCCTGCTGAAGAATATGAAACTGTTCTGCTTTCATGATCATTAACAGTAGTAGTGTTTATGCTATTTGGTTCTCCATGAACACTAACAATATCATCGTAGTTAGTTCCACCAGCTCCATAATTCATGATGTCACCCATCTGAAGAGCGTCAAACTGTTCTTTTGTCCAGTTAAATTTAGCATCCTCTTCTTTTTGTGATGATTCGATAGAAGAACTTACTGAGCTGACAGTTTCTTCAACGTTTTTAGCAGCGTTGTTCAAAGCACGGGCATACATCAATTGCGTAGCGATAACAATAACCATTGATACGACTGCTAAAACTGTACCAATGATAGCCAACGTTTTTGGTCTTTTTCTGTTGATAGCTAGACCTATCAAGCCTAATATAAGCGCTAAGATAGCAATAACAAAAGATAGATTGTTAATAATAGGCATCCAAGACCCAAATAGAGCAATCGCTCCAAAAATAATAGCCAAAATACCTAAAACTTTGCGTTCTTCATTCATAATGAAACCTCTCTCAGCTTTTAATGTGGATCAGTTATTGCACATTTTTTTATTTCCGTTTTTTATATGTCAACTATTTCCAAAATGGAAACAGTTGGTTTTATTTATTTTCTCGGTTCCTTGCGGTGCCAATTATTTGGAAATCCTAATGTAGCATTTATGATGTTTATATCAACGGATTTTAGTTTGTTTTCAAGTTTTCTAACTTTTTTTCTGAGAGTATTCCACAAACGATTGAACTCTTCTCCGCTGATGAAGCACTGTAAGCTGACAACTGTTGAGTAGACTGATTTTCTGGAATCGTCGTCTTGTAAGTTGAAGTCATCATGGATAGGAGCAAAGTAAACACTATTTGCAGTACAATTATAATTTAGTAGTCTGTTATTGTGAGCACATACGTTTCTTGTTTGGTTGATATTTTTTAAAAAAGAGATCATAGTTTCTGGAGGGAACACACCAGTGAAATCGGGATTATTTGTTTTTAAAAAACTAACTAAATCCTTTGCAATTTTATTTTGTAGGCTCGTTGGCAAATTTTTGATAATGTTTCGTGTATCACCAAATTCCAAGTAGTCAGTTAAAACCCATATCGGGACATCTTTGTGATTAGTATAGTAGTGGTTGATTGAAGTTCCACGTTTATTTTTATTATAGTTCACAATTTTAGAGAGTCTAGATATGATATAGCCTACATCAAGGATTTTATCGTTGTCATAATTTTTAGTGTTGAGATAAGCATATTGTTGATTTTGATAAGCCTCTGCAAATCTATGAGCTGTAATAGATTTTATATGATGTTCTGCTTCAAGTATAGATTGCAAGATAGCTCTCTTAATATCCTTATCGAAAGTATAGAGAGAAGCCACTTCATCAAAAGTGACGCCCTCTATATAATTATCACTATCTGTTATCTGAAAGAATTTACTGTATCCGTTAATGATATTGTAGTAGTTGTTACTCAATAAATATTTTAATGTACGCTCTCTATTGGTGATAGCAAGATTTCTATCTTTGAGCACATCAAGTTGTTCTTCTAAATCTTTAAATGGTTTCAAAAAAAGCCTCCTCCAAGTAAATGGAGAAGACTTCTTCCGCATCAGACCCCGTAGAGTTATTGACACTTTTTTCTTAAATTATCTCCATTTTACTGTATTATTTAAATTTTGTCAAGGTATTTTTGTTAAATTTATTTTTATTATTGTCAACTATTTCCATTTTGGAAACAGTTGTTTTTACTTGTTTATGTTATAATTATTTAAAAAGAGAGAGGAGGAAAAAATATGTTAAAAAAAGAGTTAAAAAATTTTATTGTATCGACATTTATATTTCTCTTAATTTTCAAGATTTTTTTCTCAATAACTACGATTTACATCACAAATAGCTATCTTTCAATAGCGATAACTACACTTGTCACATTTTTATTAAAAAAAATTATTTCTTTCGAGTCTAACTGATGTTAGACTTTTTTATTCCTCAAAATTACCTGGTGGATTACTAGTAGCCTGTTGTACAACTGATTTGTTTTCTATAGCAGCTGTTAGTTTTCTCGGAATACGAATTCCTAATTCAGATATTGGGACACCGAGTTCATCAGCTAGTTCTTTTGCTTGCTTAATCCGGTCGAGTTTGTTTTTTTGATAGTCTTGATACGTATTTATTAATCCTGGGACTTCAAGTTCTAATCCCATAACCTTTAGTTTCCCCCCACTTGTCAGAACAATTGCTCCACCAAGTATCATTGAAATTATAAGCCCATAGTTTACAGTATGCGTAATAAGTTCTATAATACCCTCGGACTGTACATTTATTTTTGAATCTACTCGTGTTTCAGGGAAAAGCAACCTTGTTAATAGAGAATATTGATAAACAAATTGACCCAAATAAACCCCTTGAATATCTTTTTCTTCTGTTACATGGTAGCTAATATATAGTTTTTCGTCTTCAATATAGCAAGGGAAAAGTGCGCGGTTAATGAACGGTTTATAATCATTTATATTTGATAGTGTTGCATGAGAATAAATCATTTTATACAATGCGCTGTCTGCATCGGAACGATTAAACCATCCTAACCAATGGATTTTCCACCTTTTTGCAAAGTCAGATCGACTATGAGTCAACTCTTCACTTTTGTATTGTTCAAGCTCATATTGATCGAGTTCGTAAAGTGGTCCAGTAACTTTACCGACTAAAAATCGTTCAGATCCTTCAGATGGGACAACAACTATATCGTTTTTCTTAATGTTATTTACAAAGCGAAGCAGTTGGCCTGCAGTGATACCATATTTGTTTTCAGATGGTTCTAAGTCATCTTGAAATGTTAGTTTTTCTTTTAAAATTTCTTTTAATACATTGGAGTTATTATCTGCTCGTCTAATATCTTCAAGGGTAATCTCATTCCATCCAATACCTATATAGCCATTTAGATTAAAATCCGTATAATATTCTCCAGAGTTAGCACGCACTAGCCAATAATCACTAGAAGAATCTAAAACAGGGATTTCTTTTTTTATATTTTCTATAATTTCTTTTAATTCTATTGGGCACCTCTAAAAACTCCACTCTTATCACAAAAGAAAAAATCAACTGTATGTGTCTCATTTAGTTGGCACATTCAA